>NZ_JBEXGN010000024.1:0-109274 GCF_040607345.1 Streptomyces sp. NPDC005302 | reverse complement strand
GCCTCCCACCCCCCCCCCCGCGCGGGCGCGCCCCCCCCCCCCCCCCCCCCGCCCCGCCCCCCCCCCCCCCCCCCCCCGGCCCCCCCCCCCGGCCGCGGGGTTTCCCGCCCGAGGGCGGCCGGTCAGCCGGATCCGGTTGCCCCGACCAGGCCCGTCCAGGTCGTCCAGCGGTCCGTCGGGGTGAAACCGAGGGCGGCGTTGACCGCGATCATCGCGGTGTTGTCCTCGGCGTTCGCCGTCTCGATCAGCCGGACGGCGGGTTCGTGCCGCAGCACGTACTCCAGGTTCGCGAGCTTCAGCAGCGCGCCCAGCCGGTGGCCCCGGTGAGCGCGGTGGACGACGGTCATGCCCTGGAGCGCGTAGCCGGGATTTCCGGTGGTCTTGGAGACGCTGGTGTATCCGGCCAGCTTTCCGCTCGCCTCGTGCAGCACACCGGTGTGGTACGCCTTCCGGCCGCGCCCCACCCGCATGGTCTCGAACTCCCGCGCGTAGCTGGTCCCGACCTCCTGGTCCTCGTCGAACGACTCGTCGCCCAGCGACTGTTCGAGCACCGAGACCCGTACCGCGTACGCGTCGGGCGTGATCGTCCCCCAGGTCACCAGCGAGTAGCCCGCGGGGACGGCGGGGAGTCCGGAGGCGAGCGGGTCGTGGCGGGCGAGGTCCAGCCACTGGTGCACACCGGCCGGCGCCGCCGCCCGCCGCGCGCCGACCGAGGAGGCGAAGGCCGCGGGAGCGGTGTCCCGCACGGGGCCGCCGGGCAGCGCCTCCACGACGGTCCCGGAGAGCACGGAACGGCCGTGTCCGGCGGCGAGTTCGGCCGCCCGGCCGTACAGCGCCCGCCCGATGCCCCCGCGTCGCAGCTCCGGGTGGACGAGGAGCTGGTCGACCCGGGCGACGTCCGCGCCGTCGGGCAGCGCGAGCCGCAGCGCGCCGACGACACGGTCGCCCCGGCCCTCGTGACGGACGACCCAGTCCTCCAGCTTGGTCGCGGGCGGCGGGAAGCGCAGCGAGCCCGTCATGTCGGCGGCGCACGGCGGCGCGGCTCCCGGTACGTCCCCGGCCGCGTCGTCGAGCAGCGTCAGCCACTGGCGGACGGTGGTCTCGTCGTCGGCGGCCAGCGGGCTGAGGCGCAGGCCCCGGGTGCTGTCGTTCACGGTGTGTTCTCCCGGTCGGTGCTCTCGGCGCGGTCGGGGGCGACGCCCATCGCCTGGACGTCGTACAGCCCGAAGGCGGGGTGGACGTAGACGTTCGTGACCCACGGGTTGCGGAAGTGCAGGGTCTTGTCGTGGACCAGGGGAAGGATCACGGCGTGGTCCATCACCAGGCGCTCGATCTCCCGCCAGTGGCGCGCCCGTTCGGCGGGGTCGGTGGTGTGCAGGCTCCGGTCGACGAGGTCGTTGACGCGCGGGTCGTCGAGTTCGGAGATGTTCCAGTTGCCGCCGTTGCGGCGGATCTGCCGGCCGTCGACGAGCGGCGCCAGGAAGCCGTACTCGGTGGGGAAGTCGGCGCCCCAGTCGGTGACGACGAGCCCGAGGGCGTGCCTGCGGATCGTGTCCGGGTGTCCGGCGCCGAGGCTGAAGTAGCTGGCGACGTCCAGCTCCTTCACGGTCAGCCGGATGCCGACGCGGGCCACCGACTCCACCACGGCGTCGGCGACGAGGCGGAACTTGCCGCGCTGGGTGCCGATCACCGCCTCGAAGCCGTCCGGCAGTCCCGCCGCCGCGAGTTCGGCGCGGGCCGCGTCGAGGTCGCCGCGCAGGCCGGGTCCGGTGGGGTAGGGGTCGAGGGGCTGGTGGGCGGGGAGCCGGGGCGGGAAGAGCGCCGTGGTCAGGTCACCGCCCATGACCGGTCCGCCGCGCGCCTCTTGGAGCAGGATCTTGTCCGCCGCGTAGTGCACGGCCCGCCGCGCGTGCACGTTGTCGAAGGGCGGGACGTGCGGCTGGATCGAGACGAAGTGCAGGAAGCTGGTGCGCGGGTTGTCGGTGCGCGAGCGCAGCACACCGTCCGCCGTGACGCGGCTCTGCGCCGCGTGCTGAAGCCCCCGGCCTTCGAGGTTGATGTCGAACTCGCCCGCGATCAGGCGCCGGTCGAGCTCGTCGACGTCCACCCCGATGGTCAGCTCGACCCGGTCGGGCAGCGCCGGGCGGACCGGGTCGCCCGCCCGGTCCCAGTAGGGGTTGCGCTCCAGGTGCAGGAAGCGTCCCGGCCGGTGCGCGGCGATGCGGTACGGGCCGCTGGAGCGCGGGTTCTCCCCGTACTCGGCGCCGAGGTCGGCGCGGCGCGGCACGGGCGCGGCGGCGGGCTGCGCCATGAGGTGGTCGAAGTCGGAGAACGGCCGCCGCAGCCGGAAGACGATCGTGCGGTCGTCGGGCGTGAGCACCGACTCCAGCGGTTCGTCGGTGCGGTACGGGCCCGGGTAGGGCCGCGCCGGATCGTCCAGGAGCGGGATGAGGTAGGTCGGTCCGCCGGGCAGCACGTCCTGTGCGAACACCCGCTGCACGGCGTTGCGCAGGTCGTCGGAGGTGATCGGCGAACCGTCGTCGTAGCGCAGGCCGGGGCGCAGCCGGTACGTCCAGGTGCGGCCGCCGTCGCCGACCTGCCCGGGGCCCTCGGCGAGGTCCGGGACGGGTACGAGCCCGGCGGGGCCCGCGTCGGTGGGGTACGCCATGAGGGTGCGGTTGAGCATCCGCTGGAGCAGCCAGACCCAGACGTAGTACGTGCGGGCCGGGTCGAGGGAGTCCACGTCGGCCGAGGACACCAGCCGCAGGGTGCCGCCGCGCGCGGTCGAGGGGTTGACCACGGCTCCGACGGCGGCGTTCCAGCCGGCACCCGCGCGTGTGAGTCGTTCCGTTCCCGTGCTCATCGTGTGGTCGTCTCCCGGTCGGAGGTGCGCGGGGGAGCGTCCGTCCCCCGGGCGGGGCTTCCGGCTCCGGCCGTGGTCCGGGCCGTCACCGGGCGGGGCACCGAGGCCGCGGCGCCGGATCCCGTGCGGTCCAGCCGGAGGAGGAACGCGTGCTCCTCGCTGGCCAGGCAGCCGCGGGCGAGTTTCGCCTCGATGCTGCCGATCCCGGCGTGCAGGACGGACACGCCCTCGCGGGCGGCCGCTTCGAGGACGCGGTAGTACAGGACGTCGTAGTAGAGCGGCAGCTTGCCCTGGGCCTCGTAGTCGAATCCGGCGCGGTGGCCGAACCACTGCTCCTCGCCGCGCGCCCGGGACCGCAGCACCATGCCGAACCCGATGATGCTGCCGTTCTGGCGCGCCACCGAGACCATCGCGTCGTCGCCCATCACCTCGGAGATCCAGCTGAGGAGCCCCGCCGAGTGCTCGGGGCTCGCCGGGTTGCCGTACTTGCGCAGCAGGTTGCAGTCGAGCTCGCCCAGCCGCGGCGCCAGCGCCTTGGTGAGCGGTTCGAGGTGCACCTCGACCTTCGCCTCGGCGAGCGCCCGGCGCTCCAGACGCACCCGGCGGCGCCGGTGCTTGCTCATCCGGGCGAGGAACTCGTCCCAGCCGCCGGGCGGGATGGGCAGCCAGGCGTAGTGCGCCGACAGGTGCGAGCGGTAGCCGCGTGCGTGCAGCAGGTCCACCAACGCGGCGTCACGGACGTCGACATGGGGGAAGCAGACGCTCGCCGCGTCCCGCTCCCGCGCGAGTTGTTCGGCTCGCTCCACCAGGGCCTCGACGTCTCCGGGCTCTGCGTGCGGGCCCGCGAGGGCACGGGTGCGCCCCAGGTGCCGGCCGCCGCACACCAGGGACGGCAGCAGGGCGGCGGGATCGCCCCCGGCGACCTCCCGCAGGACGGCCTGCGCCTCGGGCGTCCCGCCGTCCTCCAGCGCACGGGAGAGCATCGCGTCCGGCCGGGCCAGCAGCCACGGCACCGAGTCGTCGGCCCACGCGGCGACCAGCCCGGCGACGGGACCGCCGTCCCGGTGCCGCATCAGGAAGTCCATCGTGGTGCCGGAGTTGCGCTCCTGCACCGCGAGCCAGCGCGAGGTCTGGAAGAAGTCCTCCGCGCCGAGCAGTCCGTCCCAGCCGGCGCCCGGCAGGCCGGCGGCGTCCGCCACCGGCCGCACGTCACCGCGGCCGGCCGCATACGGACCGGTGCCGGTCACAGCTCCCGCGTCCCGTCCTCGACGACGAAGTCGAGGTGGGCGGCGGCCTTGTCGGCGAGGGCCTGCGCCTCCAGCCGGTCGGGTCCGCTGCAGTAGGTGAAGCCGACACAGGCGGAGTTGTCCATCCGCTGGAGCAGGTGGTCGCCCTTCTCCACGTGCAGCAGCACCTGCACGCCGGGCACCGAGGCGGCGGCCTCCACGCCGTCGACCCGCTCCAGCACGCCGCGCCGCTGCGGGTAGATCATGCGCACGGCGGCGCCGCCGGAGTGCCGGACCGGTTCGATCGCCGGGACCTCGCCGATCGTGAGGAGCCAGGCGTCCAGGATGGGGCTGCGTCCGGTGACGTCGGTGACGAGCATCGTCATGCAGCTCGACGGGGTGCGCGGGTTGGCCTCGATGACGCGCCAGCCCGACTCGGTGCGCCGCACCTCGGTGTGACAGGGGCCGTGGTCGTAGCCGATGGCCTCCAGGGTGCCGACGACCGCCGCGTAGAGCTGGTCGCGCTCCTCGTCGGGGAGCGGCACGGGGAAGGTGTGGCCGCACTCGATGTAGGCCGGGTCGCCGAAGAGGTCCTTCGAGGTGACGCCGAAGACGTGCGTGTGCCCGTTCACGGTCATGGTCTCGACGCTGACCTCGACGCCCTTCACGTACGTCTCCAGCAGGACGTCCCCGGAGCGCGGCTGGCCGCGCAGGCTCCGCCGGATGCCGGACAGCTCCTGCCAGGCCTCGACGAGCTGGGCCATGTCGTCGACGCGGCGCACCCCGTAACTGATCGCCTCCGCCGGCGGCTTGGCGATCATCGGGAAGCCCAGCCGGCGGGCCGCCTCGTCGAGCTGTCCGGGGTCGCTGACCAGCATGTGCGGAATGTTGTAGGGCACGTCGCCGAGCGCCACCCGCAGCCGGTCCTTGGTGTTGGCCCGCTCCACGGCCGCCGGGTCGGGGCCGGGCAGGCCGAGGCGGCGGGCCGCCTGCGCGGCGAGCACCGTGTGGTAGTCGGAGAACGACGTGAGGCCGTCCACGAGGGGTGTGCCGTCCTCGCCGGTCACCACGGACAGCACCGCTTCGAGGTCGGTGGTGTCGACGTCGATGACCCGGTCGACCGCGGCGGCGAGCGGGTGCGCGTCCCAGTCGTGCCCGTGGGTGTACCAGGACCGGTCGCCGGTCAGCAGCCACACCTCCAGACCGTGCTCGCGGGCCTGGTGCAGACCGAGGACGAACGGGTGGTTCTGCATGTGCTCGACGATCGCGATGCGCTTGCCGACGAACATCGCGTAGTCGGCCAAGGGTGTTGTCATGGGGACCGCCTCCATGGTCCCGCCCGCCGATCAGGTCGGGGGCGGTGCAGTCGACTGGCGTTGAACACCAGTTGACCGTGCCGGTCCCGCGGCGGCCATGAATCGGGTGGTCACACGCATAGGCGGTCGGCGAGGCGCATAGGAACACCGCGCCGGGTGCCACCGCGTCCGGCCCTTCGCGCGGGACCGCTCACGCCGGGCGCGGCTGCGCGAGTGCCGCCAGGCCGCCCAGGACGGCGAACAGGGCCAGGAACGCGGCCGTGGCCGCGTTGCCGACGGCGTCCTCGACGACGTGTCCGCCGATCAGGAACCACGCCACCGTGCCCGCGAGCAGCAGGAGGTGGTTGCCGCGTTCGCCGAGCAGGCGCATCCCCGCCCACAGCAGCAGCGGCATGGACAGGACGCCGGCGATCCCGGCGAGCAGCGATTCGAGGGACCCGGCGAGGAAGGCGTCCTCGCTCGCGGCGCGCACGCCCTGCGCCCAGGAGCGGCAGGAGGTCCAGATCCCGTAGCAGACGACGGCGGACACCGCGGCGACGGCGGTGCCCTTCGCCCAGCGGGTGGGGCGGCCGGCGGTGGCGCGGTTCGTCATGGTGGCAGCCTTCCATGGGACGGGCACAGGCACAGGCACAGGCACAGGGACGGGCACGGGGACGGGGGCCCGGGTGCGTGCACCCGGACCCCCGCCCTCATCTCAACTCATGCGGTGCGCAGCCGTGTCGGGCGGCTCACAGCGAGTGCTGCAGGCTGTCGGCGTACAGCCGGGCGCCCGCGATCTTCGGGTGGAACGACTTCATGGACGGTGCCACGTTGCCCGGCAGCCAGTCCCAGTCCCGGTTGTCGGCCTTCGAGTGGCCGGACAGGACGATGCCGTTCACGTCCTCCGGGTCACCGCAGATCGCCTTGCCGGCGAACTCGTCGCGGGGGTCGGAGAACACGGCCTTGGCGTTGTACAGCGTGTTGGCGTCGTCGACCGCGCCCTGCATCTCGGTGGCGAGCGTGTCGGCCATGCCGTTCAGCCACGGAGCCTCCTCGGTGCCGATGCCGAGGACACAACTCCCCTCCTTCTCCAGGAGTTTCGGGTAACCCATCAGCACGATCTTGGCGTTCGGCGCCTTCTGGTGCAGTGCGTTGAGCGTGCTCGCGAGACGGGGTCTGATCTGTTCGTGGAGCCACTTGGGCGCCCACTCCTCCAGGGACCCGGTGGACTGGCCGGTCTTCGAGCCGGTGTCCGGGTCGACGGCGTCGATGGAGTTGTTGTTGCACACGGTCAGGGCCGTGATGCACTCCTGGACGATGTCGGCGAACCGGGCGTCGTTGCCGCCGATGTTCAGCGTGACCAGCGTGGTGTTCTGGTCGAGGTATCCCTGCTGGATCTGCGGCAGTTCACTGCTCTGGCCCTGGTTGAGGATGTTGAAGTGACGGGCGCCGGAGCAGGCGATGAAGTGGTAGTCCATGGCCGCGTCGCGGTCGTCGGCCATCGCGCCGATCGACTTCGTGTAGCCGGGCAGCGTGGCCTGCCGGGACCAGGAGAACTTGGAGCGGTGGCACTTGTCCTCGGTGTCGGGCTGCGAGGAGTCGTAGTAGTCGGACTCGGGGTAGTAGTCGTCGCCGCCGTTCGCCGAGGCGCCCTCGCCCGAGGAGTACGAGTCGCCCATCGAGACGACCTGGTTGGCGGGCTTGGCGCTCATCGGCTGGAAGCCGACGGAGTCCCAGGCGACGTCCTCGGTGCCCTTGCCGTCCTGGGTGACGTTCGACAGGGAGACCGTGGGGGTGCCGGTGAAGTTGAAGACCCCGAGGGAGACCCACTGGTTCTTCATCACCCGCTGGAGCAGTGTCCGGTTGGGGCTGGTCGAGTTGGAGCCGCCCACCTTGTACAGGGCCTGGCGGGTGTGCGCGCCGTGGTCCGGCAGGTGGATCCACACGCGCATCCAGCCGCGGGTGGACTGGTTCAGCGTCCAGGTTCCGGTGGTCTGGAGCTTGGTCGCGTCGGCCGTTCCGCTCTTGTTGGTGTGCGAGAACCAGAAGTGGTTGCCGTACGCGGCGCCGATCTGATGCAGGTCGATCCGGCCGGAGGCGGTGCCGAAGCCGAAGCCGAAGGTGCCCGCCGAGGAGACGGCCCCGCACGATCTGCCACTGGATCCGGCCGGTACGACACCGTTGTCGACGTCGTCGACTACGAAGGTGCCGGACGGCAGACCGGACGAGCAGTCGGGCGGATACGAGTTGGCGTCCGGCTGCTCGGGATAGGTGTCGTCGAACCGGTGCAGCGCGTTGCCGCACAGGGCGGCCGAGGTGCAGTTCTTCCAGGTGGCGGCCTTGGTGAACCAGCACTTCAGGTAGAGCGGGTCCGAGGTGCTCGGGTCGCCGGGCAGCAGGCAGGGGCCGCCGCCGGTGTCGTTGGTGGCGCTGTCGCTGATCTTCGACGGGTTGCAGTTGTTGCTGCTGTCGCAGAACAGCGAGATGGGCGGCTTGGCCGCGGTGCGCGCGGCGGTCGTCGTCCACCAGGCCGCGCGGTAGCCGGGCTGGAAGTCACCGGGGGCGAACATCGCCGAGATCGGGCGCGCCGCCCAGCCGATGACCTTCTCCTCGTACGGCCAGTCCTGCGGGTGCGCGGCGTGGCTGTAGTCGTCACCGCCGGCCGCGTTCTCCAGGAACGGTGTGCGGTTCTCCTTCCACAGCGGGTTGGCCGGGTTGTTGGTCCAGCCGAGGCCCCACTTGCCGGCGTTGCTGCCCGCGTCCGCCTTCAGGTGGTAGCCCGTGTTGTACGACCACAGGGCGGCGAACCAGTTCTCGATCCACTGCGGGCTGCCGTCGTTGATGGTGATCCCGTCGGCACGGGTCTGGTTCCACTTCTCGACCAGGATGTTCACGCCGGACGCGATGTTCGCCGCGTAGTCGAGGGCGACCGCCTCCTGCTGCGCGGGGGTCTTCGTCGGCTGGCCCTTGCCCGGCAGCCGCATGCCGTCGGTGACCTGGGTGACGCCGTAACCGCAGTCGGACTTGCTCCAGTCGATGGCCCACGGGTCGGTCTGGGTGCCGTCGGAGGAGTAGGAGACGCCGTAGAAGTTGCCGACCAGCGGGTTCGCCGTGACGCCGGGGACGGCGTACCGGGTCGCCTGCCACATGTTCGACTCCTGCGCGGTGACGCCGAGCATCACCTGTGCGGGGATGTGCCAGTTGGCGCCGCTGCCACCGCTCAGCGCCTGGAGCGGGAACATGGTCTGCGGCGCGTAGGCGCCCATGCCGGTGTTCTTCCAGTTCGCCGCGCGGGTCGCGCCCTTGTTGAGGGTGCCGACGACGGCCTGGTCCACGGCCCACTCGATCTGCCGCGGGGTCGGCTGGAACGCCTGCTTCTTCGGGTCGTTGCGCGGCACCGAGCACGTGCGGTCGGTGTCGACCGGGGCGGCCATCGGGCTCGCCTTGCCGGACTTCCCGGACGTGCCCTTCCCCGGCGCGGACCCGGCGGGCGCGGCGAGCGCGGGGCTCATCGCCGTCGCGGCGCGCTGGGCGGCCGCGTCACCGATCCGGTTGCCCGGCGCGGCGTCGAGGACGGTGCTCTTCCCGGTGTCGAGTGCCTTCAGCGTGATGCGGGCGGTGCGCGCCGAGAAGGAGTCCTTCTGGGAGATCCGGGAGTCCTTGCCGTCCGCCCACGCGGTGGTCACCGCGGCCCCGCCGCGGCTGGAGATCCGGGCGTCCTTCGCGATGCCGCCCGGGTTGCGGACGGTCGAGGGAAGCGATCCGCCCGTCTTCGCCGAGCCGGTCACGTACACCGCGCCGGCGGGGGTGCGCGCCAGGTCGAACGCGGTGAGGGAGCCCTCCGCGAGCTGGGCGGCGCGGCCCTTGTCGGTGGGTGTGCGCACCGCGCTCGCGGTGACGCGGGAGACGGCGGCCCGGTCGTCGGCGGAGGACTTCTCGGCGCCGCCGGGCAGCCGGTCGATGAACGTGACGCCGCCGTCGGCGTCGGGCTGCAGCTGGAAGGGAACGGCGTGCGTGACGGCCACGGTCCGCACCGCGCCGCCCTGGACACGGACGACCCGGTTTCCGCGGGCGCCGACGATCGCGCCGCCGACGGGGACCGCCGAGGTGACCTGGCCGGGCACCTTCGTGGCCACGGACCTGCCGGTCGCCGCGGTGACCGAGACGAGCCGCGTCTCGTTCTTCCGGGACGTGGCCTCGTCGGTGAACTGCGAGAACACCGCGTTCTCGGTGGTGCCGCAGCCGGGCGAGAAGTAGCCGAGGGTGGCCTGGAAGGGGAGCTTGCGCACGGCTCCGGACCTCAGGTCCACGATCGCGGTGAACGCGCCGCGGCTCAGCAGGTCGGGCTTGTTGGTGAAGGTGCGCGGCGCGTAGGCCACGGCCGCGTACCGGCCGGAGCCGGTCAGGCAGGCGTTGCCGATCCAGGTGTCCGTCTCGAAACCCGGCTCGGACAGCGAGGCGGCGGTCTTCCAGGCGTAGCCGCTCTTCTCGTCGGCGATCATCACGTGGAAGCCGGTGCCGTCGCCGGACGTGGTGAACGCCCGGTCGGCCGACGCGGTGTAGTCCTTGCCGAGCAGCTCGGCGCGCTGCTCGGAGGGGACCGCGTCCGGCCGGCTCTTCGCCGGAGCCTTCCCGTCCGCCGGCACGGACTTGGGGGTGGCGGACCAGCCGTCGGCCGCGCCCGGAGGGGCCGCGTTCGCGTAGGCCTGCGTCGTGCCGATGCCGCAGGCCACCGCTATCGCGATGGCCGAGGCGACCGGGACACGCGCCTTCCTCAGTCTGCTGCGTCTCAACTTCTTTTCCTTCATGTGGGGTTCACGCCCAGGTCTGGGCATGGGACCTGTGGGGGGAGAGCGAGCAGCGTGGCACCGGCCGCTCTTCGGCCTGTCCCCACCAACTCCTTTGCGCCCGTGGCCGGTTTGCGCTGAGTGCGCGTACTCAGGTGTCCCGGCGGCCCCTCTGCCACCCTGGACGGCATGTCCTCGCGCAAGCGCCTCCCGGCCGTCTCCGCCCTGACCGCCGCGACCGCCCTGACCGCGGTCCTCTGTCTGACCGGCTGCGGCACCCACCGTCCGGCCGCGGCACCCGGCGAAGCTCCCGACTCGCCCTCGTCGGTGGCCTCTTCGTCCGCCGCCCCTTCGAGCCCGCACGCCGAGCCGGACCGCGGCGACAGCGCGCCGCACAACGAGGAGAACAACGTCGGACGGCGGCCCGGCGAGATGACCGCGGCGGACCGGGAGAGGGCGAGGAAACAGGCCGCGAAGGTCCGGCCCGTACTGGAGAGGCTCCGCGCCCAGGGCCGCATCGGTCCGGACGCCGTACGCCCCGCGCTCGCCGCCCTCGGGTTCCCGCCTGCAGACCTGCGCGTCCAGGAGCCGTGGTCGCGCTGGAAGGTGGACCACTCGGAGAAGGTGCCGGGCACGCTCTACGGAATCCGGATCGGCGCGACGGCCTGCGTCTCCGGGATGCTGGACGCCGACCAGGTGTGGACGGAGGTCACGGGGCCGTACCCGGAGACGGGGTGCGTGGCCCCGCCGGTGGCGCACTGACGTGATATGACGGCCCGTCACATGAGAGTACGCGTAAGAAGATCCGGAGGAAGCGGTGCCCGGCGGTGGACGTATGGGTCCAGAACCGGACGTACGCGCCGTGGGCCCGGGAGCGTACGTGAGGGGGCTTTCCGGTGAACGGCTAGCATCGCGGCACAGTTGTCGGCCGGGATGGGGTGGGTGTCGTGTCACAGGCGGAGGAGGGGCCGCGGATCGCCGTTGCCGTGGTGACCATGGGCAACCGTCCCGCCGAGGTCGACGCCCTGCTGACCTCGGTGGCCAAGCAGGACCTCGCACCCACCCGGATCGTGATCGTCGGCAACGGCTGTCCGCTGCCCGAGTTCGGCGAGCGCCTCGGCCTGCCGGGCGAGGTGACCGCGATCGAACTCGACGAGAACCTCGGCTGCCCCGGTGGCCGGAACGTGGGGCTCGCCCGGCTGCGTGAGTTCGGGGACGTGGACGTGGTCGTCGAACTCGACGACGACGGCCTCCTCGTCGACGGCGACGTCCTGCGCACGGTGCGCGACCTGTACGCGGCCCGGCCGCGCCTCGGCATCGTCGGCTTCCGCATCGCCGACGAGCTGGGCGAGACGCAGCGCCGCCACGTGCCGAGGGTCGGGGCGAAGGACCCGATGCGCGGCGGACCGGTCACCGGCTTCCTCGGAGGCGGCCACGCGCTGTCCATGCCGATGCTCGCCGAGACGGGGGACTGGCCCGCCGAGTTCTTCTTCGCGCACGAGGAGACCGACCTCGCGTGGCGGGCCATCGACGCCGGCTGGACCGTCCTCTACGAGCCCACGCTGCTCCTCCAGCACCCCAAGACCTCGCCGGCCCGCCACGCCATCTACTACCGGGTCACCGCCCGCAACCGGGTCTGGCTCACCCGCCGCCGGCTGCCCCTGCCGCTGATCCCGGTCCACCTGGGCATCTGGATGGTGCTCACCCTCCTGCGCACCCGGTCGGCCGGCGGGCTGAAGGCGTGGTTCGGCGGATTCGCGGAGGGGCTGCGGCAGTCCGGCGGCGAACGGCGCCCGATGCGCTGGCGCACGGTCTGGCGTCTCACCCGGCTCGGGCGCCCGCCCGTCATCTAGGGACAGCCGTCCGGACCGGGCCACAACGCGCGAGCGGTTGCAGGCGCACCCGCCGCGCGGGCCCGCCCCGGGCGTCCCGCGTCCGCCCCACGGGGGCGCCGGTGGAAGCCCGGCACACGACAGACGGAGGCCCCGGTCGCTCACCTCGACGACCGGGGCCTGCCACGTCCCGAATCCGGCCGCGGCGGCGACACTCCCCCGAGTTACGCGTAGTACGCGCGCACCGTCGGGCCAGATCCGATGTAGTGATCACATCAGGCCACACCAACGGATCGCTAACATGAGGCCAACGTTCCCAGGAGGGAACGGTCGGTCGGTCGGCGCACGCCGTCCTCAGGGCACGCGAACGCGTCGTGGAGCGTGGCCACCGGGGCCGGGCAGGAAGGCAGTGGGGCGGTGTGATGCGGAACGGGCTGCGGTTCGGGCTGCTGGGGCCGCCGGTCCTCCACGGCGCCGACGGTGAGGTCGTCCCGATCGGCAGCGCCAAGACCCGTGCCCTGCTGGCCGCACTCCTCCTCGAACCGGGCCGGGTCGTCTCCGTCGACGCCCTCAAGGACGCGCTGTGGGGCGGCGCGCCCCCTGCCTCCGCCCAGGCCTCGCTGCACAACCACGTGACCCGGCTGCGCCGGCTCCTCGACGACCCGGAACGGCTGCGCGCCGTACCGCCCGGCTACGTCCTGCGGGTCGCCGAGGGCGAACTGGACGTCCGTCTCTTCGAGCGGCACGCCACCGGGGCGCGCGACGCGCACGCCGGACACGACCCGGAGCGCGCGCTGCGGGAATCCGCCGCCGCACTCGCCCTCTGGCGCGGCACCCCGCTGAGCGGCCTGCCGCCCGGGACCGGCGGACACGCCCTCGTCCAGCGCCTGGAGGAGGCACGGCTGCTCGTCATGGAATGGGGGTACGAGGCGGAGCTGCGCCTCGCGCCGACCGTTGCCCGGCTCGACGGTCTCGCCCCCGAACTGGCCGCCCGGATCGCCGAACATCCGCTCCGCGAGTCCTTCCACCGGCTGCTGATGCTCGTCCTGCACCGCACCGGACGCCATGCCGAGGCCCTCGCCGTCCACCGCGACCTGCGGGCCCGGCTCATCGAGGAGCTCGGCATCGAGCCCGGCCCCGCGGTGCGCGAGGCCCACCTGGAGATCCTGCGCGCGACGGACCGGGACGCGAACACCGCCCCCGCCGGTGAGCGGGTGCCGGAAGCGGACCGCGCGGGTGCCGAGACCGGACCCGCGCACCGCGACGGGGAGGAACCCGCCCCGCCGTCCTGCCCCGCCCAACTGCCGCCGCCCCCGGCGCACTTCATGGGCCGCGTGGACCTCCGCGACCAGCTGGTCCGGATCCTGCGCCCGCAGCGGCCGGCCGCGTTCCCGGAGCTCCCGCCCCGGTCCGGCAACGGATGGCACCCCCACTGCGCCGCCCCCGCCTCCACCCCCGTCACCGTGATCAGCGGCATGGCCGGCGTCGGCAAGAGCGCCCTCGCGCTGCACGTGGCCCACGAGCTGAGGGAACGTTTCCCCGACGGTCAGCTGTACGTGAACCTGCACGGCGCCACCCCCGGCATGACCCCGATCACCGCCGGCCAGGCCCTCGCCGCACTCCTGCGCGACCTGGGCGTGGAACCCCGCCGCGTGCCCGAGAACGCGGACGCGGCAGCCGCGTTGCTCCGCTCGACGCTCGCGCCGACCCGCACCCTCCTGGTCCTCGACGACGCGTCCCACGCCGCCCAGGTGCGCCCGCTGCTGCCGGCGGGGCCGGACTGCGCGGTGATCGTGACGAGCCGCTCACCGCTCACCGCCCTGGACGGCGCCCACCGCTTCCCGCTCGCCCCCCTCACGGACGAGGACAGCGCGGCCCTGCTCCGCGCTGTCTCGGGCCGCCAGGACGGACTCGACGGCGCGCACCCCCTCGTCGAACTCACCGGCCGGCTGCCCCTCGCCCTCCGCGTCGTCGCGGCCCGCCTCGCCGCGCGCAGCGCCCTCACCCCCGACGCGCTGGCCGGTCAACTGGCCGCCACCGAGGGGCGGTTGCACCACCTGGAATACGACGACCTGAGCGTGCGCCGCTCCCTGGCCGTCGCGCACGACGCGCTGCGCGCCTCCGACCGAGAGACGGACCGGGACGCGGCGCTCGCCCTGTGCCGGATCGGCGCGCTCGACCTGCCCGTCTACGGAGCCGCCCTGCTCGCCCGTCTCACCGGCACCGGCGAGCGCCGCGCCGAGGCCGCCCTCGACCGCCTCGTCGACGTCGCCCTCCTGGAGGAGACGGCGTACGGCCGCTACGCGCCCCACGACCTCGTACGGGACTTCGCCCGCGAGATCGCGGGCGCCGCGGAGTGCGTCCTCGCGACGGGCCCGGCCCCGGACCCCGCCACCGACCGGCCCGGCACCGGCCGGACCGGAGGCCTCCCCGGCGCCGTCTCCGGCGAGCGTGAACCGGATGACCCCGGCGTGCGGCGCGGCGCCGGCCCCGGCGGGCATGACGCGATCGTCGCCGAGCGGGCCCTGCGCTGGTACGCCTCGGTCGCCGCCCGCTCCCTGGAGGCGATCCTCGAACCCGGGCTCGACCGCGAGGACCGCAGCAGGCCGACCGCCTCGGAGCCCGCCGGGCACACGGCGGACCTCGCGGCCACACCCGCCTTCCGCTCGGCCCGTGAGGCCTTCGCCTGGGGCGACTCCGAGCTGGCGAACGCGGTCGCGCTGGCCGAGCGGTACGCACGCACCTCCCCGTACGTCCCCCTGCTGGCCCGCATGCTCAACCCGTACGTCCAACGCAGCGGTCACGTGGCCGAGTTGGAGCGGCTCCAGCGGGCGGCCCTCGAAGGGGCGCGGCTGCTCGGCGACGAGGCGGCCGAGGCGTACGCGCTCGGCGACCTCGGAGGGCTGCACTTCATGACGGGCCGGGCGGGGGAGGCCCTCGCCCTGAACGACGAGGCGCTGGCGATCTGGCGCCGCCTCGGAGTGCTGTCCTGGGTACGGCGCGGCCTGAACAACCGGGGCATGCTCCTCGAAGGCCTCGGCCGCTACGACGAGTCCGGTGAGGCCCTGCTGCAGAGCCTGCAGTTCTCCCGTGAGCTGGGCGATCCGCACATGGAGGCCATCACCTACAGCCACCTCGGCAACCTGTACGAGCACAGTGATCCGCGCGCCGCCATCGACCACCACAAGCGCAGCCTCGCGATCGGCGAGGCCGTGCAGGACGTGATCATCCGGCACTCCGCGCACTGCAACATCGGCTACGCGCACCTCACACTCGGCGAACCGGCCGCCGCCGTACCGCACTTCGAGGAGAGTCTGCGGGTGCTGGGCAGTCACGGCGACTGGCACGGGGAGTCGCAGACCCGGCTCGGCCTGGTGCGCGCCCTGCGCGGCGTGGGCCACCGGGAACGGGCGGCGCGCGAGTGCGACCTGCTGTGCTGCCGCGCCGACCGCCGCGCCGACCGGTACACCGGCGGTCTCGCCCGGCACCAGCGCGGGCTGCTGCTGCGTGAACAGGGCGACACGCGGGCCGCGTACCGGGAGTGGGCGTCGGCCCTGGAATCACTGGAGGCCACGGACAGCCCGGTCGTGGGTGAACTGAGAAGACTGCTGGCGACGTGATGCCGGCCGACGGACGGCCGGGTCACCGACACCGGGACGGCCCACGGCGAGACCGACGACCGTCAGTTCCCGCCGACAGCCGCATTGCCGCTCCCGGGGACGGCCGGTGGCTCAACGGCCGCCGCCGTGTGCGGCTCACGGGACTGCCGCCGCCGGGAGCTGTGGAGGCTGGAGCGACGACCGCCGGTTCGGGAGCGCGGGTGGTCGGTGCGGGCCGGCGTCGGCGGGCCGTGTGGATCGGCTACTTGGCGTCGGCGTAGCAGCTGACGACCGCTGTCGTGAACGGGAACCGGACCGGGGTCTCCCCGAAGGTGAGGCGGCCGGCGAGTTCGGCCGCGTCGCGGATGGCGGCCACCACGGCGTCGGCCTCCTCGGCGGGACAGTGCACGATCACCTCGTCGTGCTGGAAGAAGACCAGCTCGGCGGCGAGGTCCTCGCAGGTGCGGCGGAGCCCCGCCAGCATCAGCAGGGCCCAGTCGGCGGCGCTGCCCTGCACGACGAAGTTGCGCGCGAAGCGGCCGCGGGCGCGGGAGTCGGAGGACGCGTACCCCGGCACCCAGCCCTGGCCGCCCTGGCCGGCGGGGGTCTCGGCGGGATCGTCCTGCGGGATGCCCGCCTCGTCGCCGCTGTCCTCCCGTGCGCCGGCCGCCGGTGGGCAGGTCCGGCCGAGCCAGGTCCGGACGAGACGGCCCTCCTCGCCCGCGCGGGCCGCGTCGTCCACGTAGGCCACGGCCCGGGGGAAACGGCGGCGCAGGAGCGCGAGGTTCTTGAGCCCGTCGCCGGACGTCTGTCCGTACACCGCGCCGAGCACGGCGAGTTTGGCCTGGGCGCGGTCGCCGGAGAAGGCCCGGTCCGACACCGACTGGTAGAGGTCGCTCTCGCGGCCGGCGACCTCCATCAGACCGGGGTCGCGCGAGATGGCGGCGAGGACGCGCGGCTCCATCTGGTCGGCGTCGGCGACGACGAGACGCCAGCCGGGGTCGGCGACGACCGCCCGGCGGATCACCTTGGGGATCTGCAGGGCGCCGCCGCCGTTGGTCACCCAGCGCCCGGTGACGGTTCCGCCCGGCAGGTACTCGGGGCGGAAGCGGCCGTCGCGGACCCAGTCCTGGAGCCAGGACCAGCCGTGGGCGACCCAGATCCGGTACAGCTTCTTGTACTCCAGGAGCGGTTTCACGGCCGGGTGGTCGATGGACTCGATCTCCCAGCGCCGGGTGGACTTGACCTTGATCCCGGCCTGGGCGAACGCCTTGACGACGTCGGCGGGCAGGTCGGGTCTGACGCGTCTGCCGAAGGCGGCGGAGATCTCGTCGGTCAGCTCGGCGAGGCGGCGCGGCTCACCGCCTCCGGTGTAGCGCTCGCCGAGCAGTTCGTGCAGGACCTCACGGTGGACGTCCGCGCTCCAGGGCAGGCCCGACTGGTTCATCTCGGCGGCGACCAGCATCCCCGCGGACTCGGCGGCCGTCAGCAGCCGCATCCGCTCGGGGTGGGCGCTGGTGTCGTGGCGGCGCTGCTGGTCGGCGTAGACGGCGAGGAGGTCCGCGAGCGGCAGGTGGACCGGACGCGGCTCGAAGAGGGAGGACTGCGAACCGGGCTCGGCGGAACGCTGCGGCGGGTCCGGCGGCACGGGGCCGCCGCGCAGTCGTGCCAGCGCGGCGGCCGCCGACCGGGGCTCGCCGAGCCGCCCCTCGTGTCCGAGCAGCAGGGTCTCGGCGGCCTCCATGTCGTAACACCGCTCTACTCGCACCCCCGTGGCGAGCAGACGCGGGTACACGTCGGCCGTCGACCGCCACACCCACCGGGTCACGCCCGGCCGGGTCCGCACGGCCTCGGCGAGGTCGGGCTCCCGGCGGACCGGCCCGATGGGCAGCCCGTCCGGGCCGAGGGCGGCGATCTGCGCGCCGCCGTCCTCGGCCGGCGCGAGAGCCCAGCGCTCGGTCATGCTTCCGAGTCTCGCAGGGGGGTCTGACAACGCGGCCCGGCGACGCGACCGGCGGCTTCGCCGAGTCCCTACGCGGTCTCGTCCGCGGCCGGCTCCTGCCCCACGATCTGGTCGAGCAGGGCGGTGATGTGGGCTTCGGCCCTCGCCTTGTCGACGCCCACACCGCTGAGCACGCCCGTGCCGTTCTCGAACTCCAGCAGGGCGAGCAGGATGTGCTCGGTGCCGACGTAGTTGTGCCCGAGGCGCAGGGCCTCGCGGAAGGTGAGTTCCAGGACCTTCTTGGCGGCCGGACCGTAGGGGACCAGTTCGGGGACCTCGTCGGCGGCGGGCGGCAGGGCGGCGGTGGCGGCCTCGCGGACGGTGTCGAGGGAGACGTCCTGCGCGATGATCGCCCGCGCGGCGAAGGCGTCGGGCTCGCTGAGCAGGCCGAGGACGAGGTGCTCGGGAAGCCCCTCGGTGTTCCCCGCCGCCTTGGCCGCCTCGTGCGCGGCCATGACCACCTTGCGGGCCCGCTCGGTGTAGCGGCCGAAGCCCTGGCTGGGGTCCAGGTCCCCCTCCGCCTTGGGCACGAACCGCTTCTGCGCGGCCTGCCGGGTGACTCCCATGCTCTTGCCGATGTCCGTCCAGGACGCACCCGAACGCCGTGCCTGGTCCACGAAGTGCCCGATCAGGTGGTCGGCGACGTCGCCCAGGTGGTCGGCCGCGATCACCGCGTCCTGAAGCTGGTCGAGCGCGTCGGTGTGCACCTTCTTGATGGCGTCGATGAGGTCGTCGAGCCGTACGGATGCCTTGCCGGGTGGGTTCGTCGTCATGTGTCAACGCTAGGTTGACAGTGCCTGGAGTGTCAACCCGAAGTTGACAGTGGTCGTGGTCCGCGGAGGAGTGTCCGCCCGTGAGTTTCGATGGGATGTGCACGTCGGGATAGGCGGGACGGGATGTGCACGGCGGAAAATATCGAGGGAATCGACGGAGGGGAGTCGATGGAGGGGGGAATCGCCGGAAGGGAATCGATGGTGGGGAGCCCGGGCGCTCGCACCGGAGGGCTCCGCCACGGGCCCCTTCACCGAGCACGCCGGTGCGCCGGCGCTCCCTCACGCCCGTCGCCAGGCCCCGGCCACCGAGGCCGCCACGCCGATCGCCAGGCACACCCCGGCGCATCCGGTCAGCGGGACCCACGGCACGGTCACCGTCACGGGCGCCGACAGCCGGCCGAGGGCTCCCGCGAGTCCGGCGAGGTTCACCGCGGCGACCGCGGCCCCGAGGGCCGCTCCGACGCCGACCGCCAGCGCCGCCTCGCCCGCCACCACGCCCAGCACCTGGCCCCTGGTGGCGCCCGCCAGGCGCAGGGACCGCAGCTCCGCGCCCCGCGCGGACGTGGCCATCAGACACGTGCCCGCGAGCGCGATGCCCGCGTAGACGAGCGCGATGCCGAGGACCACCAGGAACCCGAGCCGGGTCTGCGGCCCGGAGCGCGGTCCGGTCGCGGCCAGCCACTCCGAGGCCGTCCGCACCGTGCCGCCGGACGCGCGCAGCCCGCTCGCGACCGCCGCCGGGTCGGCCCCGTGCCGCATCCGCACGTCGAGCCGGTCGACGTGGGCCCCCGGCGCGTTGGCCACCGTCACATACGCGCCGCCACCGCCCGTGCCCCGCGCCAGCACGGCCGCGATCCGCAGCCGCGCGGGCCGCCCGTCGCCGAGCCGGACGTCGACCCAGGAGCCGACCTCGCGGCGCCGCCACTCCGCGTCGACGACGATCGACCGGTCGTCGAGATCGCGCACGTCCCCCGCGACCACCGGCAGCCGGGTCACCGACGCGAACGCCGCCACGTCGTCCACCGCCCGCGCGTCCGACGGTACGAGCGCGGTCCCGTCCTCGCGGACGAAGACGGCTGTCGACGCGGTCCCGGACACCGTCGCGCCGGGTACCCGTACCTGCCTCAACCGCTCTCCGGTGACGACGAGTTGAGCCGCCGTCCGTTCCCGCGCCTCCGTGGTCCGCGCGCCGGTCACCGTCGCCGCCGAACCGAGCAGCGATCCGGCCAGCGCGACCGTCACCAGGGCCGGCGCGGCCACGGCGGCGGTGCGCCGGACGGACCCGGCGGCGTTCGCACGGACCAGGACGCCGTACGCGCGGGGCAGCCGTCGCAGCGGAAGCAGCCGGACGAGCGGACCGACCAGCGCGGGTGCCAGCACGGCGACCGCCGTGACGAGGACCATCGGCTGGGTCGTGTAGGTCTTGCGCTTCAGCAGGGCCGCCGGGTCCGCGTACAGCGTCCAGGCCGTCAGGCCGAGCCCGGCCACCAGCAGGACCGCCCCGGCCGCCCGCCGGGACCCGGGCATCACCCCCGTGTCGACCGACGCCTCGCGCAGCGCCTCCAGCGGACCGGTCCGCCCGGCGCGCCGAGCCGCCGCCCAGGCGCCTGCCAGCGCCACCGACACCCCGGTGGAGAAGGCGACTCCGTACGGCCAGTACGTCGCTGCCCGCAGGGCGAACCAGGGCGGCGCCACCCCGCCTTCCACCAACTCCCGTACCAGCGTGGGCGCCGCGGCGCCGCCCAGCACGCAGCCGAGGGAGGAGGCCACCAGCCCCACCGCGAGCGCTTCCCCGAGCACCGTCCGCCGGACCTGCCCGGGCAGCGCCCCGGCGAGCCGCAGCAGCCCGAACTCCCTTCGCCGCAGCGCCACCACGAACGCGAAGGTCGACGCCGTCACGAAGACCGCGACGAAGGCCGTCACCCCGGCCGCAGTGCCCAGCAGCGCGTCCACGCCGACCAGCGCCTCGGCGTCCCGGGCGGCGGACGGGTCGGCGAGATGCCGGTCGTCACCGGTCAGCACACGGGCGCGGTCGCCGACGAGACGTCGTACGGCCGGGGCGGGCGCGTCGACGCCGACCGCGTCGCGGGCCGCGCCGTCGGTCCGCACCCGTCCCAGGTTCCTCAGTGCGGCCAGGAGTTCGCCGTCCACAGGGTGTGGATGCGCGAGCGGCTTCGACACCCGATCCGTGTCCGGACCTCGTCGCACCTCCACCGTGACCGTGTCCCGGCCCATCACCACGACCGGCGAGTGCGCGAAGCGTGTCGGCGGACGCGGAGGCGCGTCGGCCGCGGCGGCCAGGCCCAGACCCATCGCCGTCATCACCGCGACCCCGAGCGCGACGGCGACGAAGCAGCCGAGGAACGAGGGCCACCGTGTCCGCAGGGATCGCAGGCTCAGCATGCCCGTCCCTCCGAGGCGGCGGGGGCCGGGGTACTGCGCGGGGGCGCCTGGGAGCGTACGGCGACGGCGGTCCGTGCGGCGGTGTGCGTCATGGCTCCAGCGAACCGTCCGCCGGTCTCCCGGACACGACCACCAGGGGGCGTCCCGAGGGTGGGGCAGGCCATACCCCGAGGGCATCGCCGTGCCCGTGAAACGATCGGGGAATGAGTACGTCCAGCACCGTGGAGCGCGCCTTCGAGGCCGCTCTCTACGCCGACTCCGACGCGGCCCTCGACACCGGCGCCTCCCTGCTAGCCGCCGACCCCGGCTCCGATGCCGAACTCGCGCGGCGGGGACGGGAGTTCGTCACGGCTGCCTGGCGGCGCGGCTGGCAGCCCGCCGACGTCGTACGGCTCGTACGGCGCGACCTGGACGACCTTCACGTACGCCTGGTCACGTCCCTGATCCTCCAGGAGCAGGACGCCGACCGCTCACCCCGGGGCGCGCGCTGGGCCGCGCAGCTCGACGAGCTGGCCACCACACCGCACGACGTCCGCACCGACCGTTTCTCGCACGCCACCGCGGCCCTGGAGCTGTGCCGCCTGCTCCTGCGCCTGCCGTCCATCGAGCCGCTGGAGACACCGCACACGGCGGCCCCGGCGTCCGCCCCGCGCGAGACGCGCATGCTCGGCCGCATCCGCGCCCTCCTCGCCAAGGCGGAGGCGACCGGCTTCCCGGAAGAGGCGGAGGCGCTCAGTGCCAAGGCGCAGGAGCTGATGGCGCGGCACAGCATCGACGAGGCGCTGCTGGCGGCCCGGACCCACGCGAAGGACGGGCCCGGCGCCTGCCGCATCGGTGTCGAGCCGCCCTACGAGACGGCCAAGGCGGTCCTCCTGGACGCGGTGGCCGGGGCCAACCGCTGCCGCGCCGTGTGGAACGACGCCCTCGGCTTCTCGACCGTGGTCGGCTTCGAAGCGGACCTGGAGGCCGTCGAACTCCTCTACACCTCGCTCCTGGTGCAGGCCACGGGGGCGATGGCCAAGGCCGAGGCGGCCCAGCGGGCAGGTGGCCGCAAGCGTACGAAGACCTTCCGGCAGTCGTTCCTCGCGGCGTACGCGCACCGCATCGGCGACCGGCTCGCGTCGGTCGCCGAGGGTCAGGTGACCGCCACGGAGGGGGAGTTGCTGCCGGTGCTCGCGGCCCGCGACGTGGCGGTGGCGAACCACCTGGACGAGATGTTCCCGCAGACCGTGACGACCCGGATGCGCGGAATCACCGACGAGGCCGGCTGGCACGAGGGCGCCGCCGCCGCCGACCGAGCCCAGGTCGCCGCCCGCCGCCACCTCCCGGCCCCGCCCGACGAACCCCGCTGAGCCCCCGCCCCCAAGGGCCGTTGAGGGGCGCGGGGAACTGCGCGACGAGCCCCTACCGGCCGGCGGGGGACGGCGGCCCGGTTGGTGTTGAGGGTCGCGGGGAACTGCGCGACGAGCCCCGACCGGCGGGCGGGGGACGGCGGGCCGGTTGGTGTTGAGGGGCGCGGGGAACTGCGCGATCGGCGCCCACCGGCGGGCGGGGGACGGACGGCCGGGGGTGCTGGGGTGGTGTTGAGGGGGCGCGGGGAACTGCGCGACGAGCCCCCACCGGCCGGCGGGGGCTCGACTGCCGGGCGCTGGCGCGGCGGCAGAGCGGTACGCGCTCAGTCGCCCGCGTGCTGGAACGGCGTCACGCTCGCGTTCGGCGCGCCAGCCGACCCCTTGCCCGCGACCGGGCCGTAGGACCACGGGAAGTCCTGGGTGGCGCCGGCGCCGGGGAAGCCGATCGTGAGGGTCTTGGCGGCCAGGGTCTTCGCGTCGCCCTCCGCGCCCCGTACGTAGGTGATGGTGAAGGACGCGGTGTCGCCCTTGGCGAGGGTCAGCTCCTCCGGCTGCGCGGAGTCGTCGGCGCCGATCTCCACCGCACTCCCGGCCGCCGCCTTCACGGAGAGCCGGGGGACACCCTTCAGCGTGCAGCGCGCGCCCTTGTTGGTGAGGGTGACCGGGATGTTGCCCGTGTCCCCGGCGGCCGTCGCGGCGTTCGCGGGGCCGACCTGGAGACCGGCGTCGCCGATCGCGCAGGCCGCGGTGGCGGCCTTCGTCGCGGAACCGGAGCCGGCCGGGTCGCCGGACTTCCCGGAGCCGCTGGAGCCGCCGTCGTCGCACGAGGTCAGGGCGAGGGCGGCGGCGAGGACGGTGACGGCGATGGGCAGAGCGCGCATGGGTTCCCCTGGGGGTCGGAGCGATGTGCATGGATCATCACGCACGCCGGTCCGCCGATGTCGCGCACCCCTCACCGTTCACCCGACCGGGACCGTTATCGCCCGTTTCTGCCCGCGGTACGCCCCGGTGCCGACCGAATCGGCCCCTCCGGCCACCGAACCGGACCGACCGGGCGCGCGGCCGGGGCGGCACGCTCCCTGCGTCGTGCCGTCGTGCCGTCCTGCCGTCGCGCCCGAAGCCGGCTCGGTCAGGATCCCAGTCCGAGGCTCGCCGTCGGCAGGCCGGTGGGCAGCTTGCCGCCCTCGCTCTTCGTGTACGTCTCCTTGCCGAGCGCGCCCTGCCAAGTGACCTGCAGGGTGGTGCCGTTGACGGAGTCGACCGTGCCGAGGGTGCGGTCCTTGCTGCCGTCCGTGCAGGCGAGACGGATCGTCCGCGTGCCGGACTTCTCGGCGGCGGAGCCGCTGCACATGGTGCCGCCGGTCGCGAAGAGACCCGCCTGCTTGCCGTTGACCATCAGCACGACGGCCTTGCCGCCCGCCGTGGTCAGCCAGCTGCCCGACAGGTCGCCGCCCGGGGAGGACGCGCCGCCGGAGCCGCCGGTGCCGCCGGTGCCGCCGTCGTCCGTACCGGTGTCCGCCGTGGCGGATGTGCCGGCGCTCGTCGGGGTGCTGTCGGAGCCGCCGTCGCCGCCGCTGCTGCAGCCGGTCAGCGCGAGTCCCGCCGCCAGGCCCGCGGCCGCGGCCGTGAGCCGTGCCCGGCGGAACGGGAAGGTCGCCGTAGTCACTGAAGCCCCCAAGGGTGGGTCGGATGCCGCGTCGCCTGAACGGCCGCAAGTTACCAGGACAGTCCGAGAGTTCCCGGAGTCCGCCGTCGGATGCCATAGGTAGGAGATTTCCTACGGTTGACGGGTAGGGAATCTCCTACCTATCTTGGGTTCATGAACATCACCCACGCCTCCTTCGTCACGCTTCCCGTCGCGGACCAGGACAAGGCCCTGCGCTTCTACACGGAGGTCCTCGGCTTCGAGGTCGCCGTCGACCGGGAGATGCCGCCCGGCCGCTGGCTGCAGGTCGCACCCGCCGGGGCGCAGACGGTCTTCACGCTGTCGGGCCCGGGCATGGGCGGTTTCACGCCGGGCGGGAGCCGGGGGATCATGTTGGTCACGACCGACGTCGACGCCGACTGCGCTCGGCTCGCCGAAGCCGGGGTGCCGGTGGAAGGTCCCGACGACCTCCCCTGGGGCCGGATGGCCTCGTTCCGCGACCCGGACGGCAACGGTCTGATGCTGATCACGGAGAAGGCCCTCGACGCGGCCTCGTAGAAGAAGGGTGCGGAGCGCGCCATGACGGTGACCGGAGTGGAGCGGTGACCGGTCCGGACCGGGTGAAGGAACCCGGCGCGGGCCGACCGGCGGGCACGCCCACGCCCGGCTCCGGCTCGGTGGCTGCCTCGGCCCCCGTCACCGCCGCCGCCTCCCCCTCGGCCCCCGTCACCGCCTCCTCGACCTCCCCCTCGGCGCCCGGCACCGGCGGACCGCCCTTCGCCGCCTCGCCGTCCGGTGTCCGCGAGGACCTGCTCTTCGCCGCGCTGGCCAACGGCACCCGGCGTGAGGTGCTCCGGCTGCTGCGGGAGCGCGGACCTCAGCCCGTCCAGGCCCTCGCCGATCACTTCGCCATGCGGCGCCCGAGCCTCTCGGAACACCTCCGGGTGCTCAGGGAGGCCGGACTGGTGTCCGAGGAGCGCGCGGGCCGGCAGCGCATCTACCGCCTGGAGGCCGCTCCGCTGGCCGACGTCCAGGACTGGCTCCATCCGTACGAGCGGTTCTGGCGCGACAGGCTCAAGGGCCTCGGCGACCTCCTGGACCGCATGAGCGACGATGCCGGGACATGAACAACGTTCCGGATGATGACCTCACGACGATCCGCGTCGACCAGTTCCTGCCGCATCCGCCGGCGAAGGTCTGGCGCGCCCTCACCGAGCCCGAACTGCTGGCGCGTTGGCAGATGCCGGGCTCGGCGGGCTTCCGGCTCGAAGTCGGCCACCGGTACACGCTGACGTCCGTCCCGCGCCCCAACACGAACTTCTCCGGCACCGTCGACGTGCGCGTTCTCGCCTTCGAGCCGGAGCGGATGCTGAGCGTCCGGTGGGCCGACGCGGATGTCTCCGGCTCTGTCCACTGGACCATCACATGGACACTGGAACAGGAAGGGCGCGGCACGCGTCTCTTCCTAGTACACGAGGGATTCGATCCGGACGATCCCGCACAGATGATGGCGCGCAAGATCATGGACGGGGGCTGGAGGTCGCATGTGATGCGGGCTCTGGGGAATGCGCTGGACGAGATGTAGTCCGTGCTCACGGGCTGCAGGCCGTAGCCGTCGGCACAACGGTCGGTAGTCAAGAACCGGTTGAAGCTGTAACCGCAGGACCACCCCCCGTGCACGTGCATCTGCCCATGCATCTGCACATGAACAGAGCTATGATCCGAGTCAGTTGACCACTGCATCTATGGCCACCTCAGCCACTGCACGACCGGGGAGCGACCTGTGGACCACGACGTGTTCGACCTGGATGACGTGTACAACGGCATGGCTGACGACGTGTACAACGGCATGGCCGCGACCGAACTCGACGGTGTGGCCTGGCAGAAGAGCAGGCACAGCAACTCGCAGGGTTCCTGCGTGGAGTTCGCGCGGCTGCCCGGCGGCGACGTGGCGGTGCGGAACTCGCGGTTCCCCGAGGGGCCCGCGCTCGTCTACACCCGCGCCGAGATAGAAGCGATGCTCCTGGGCATCAAGGACGGCGAGTTCGACCACCTGATCGCCGGATGACGGATGTGATCGTGGAACGCGCGGCGGGGCCCGGCCACGGGAGGGCCGGCATCGACCGAGGGTAGTCGTCACGCAGCGTTCCGTGACGCGCGTAGAACCGCGGCGCCGGAAGGCGCCGCGGTTCTTCACGCACAGGGGGGAGCGGCTGGTGCCGGTTGCGGCGGCAGCCGGAACAGAGCCCAGACCACCTTGCCGCTGAGCGTCCCGGCGAGCGGGTGCCAGCCCCAGCCGTCGGCGAACGAGTCGACGAGGAAGAGGCCGCGGCCGGATTCCGCGGAGAAGTCGTCCGAGTCGCCGGCGACCGGACTCTCGTGGCTGGGGTCGCGCACTGCGCACACCAGTCGTGAGGTCCAGCGCATCAAGTGCAGCCGTACGGGCGGCCCTTGGTCGTCACGCGGGGTGTCCGAGGGCAGGGCGTGACGCAGTGCGTTGGTGACGAGTTCGGAGACGACCAGGCAGACGTCGTCGAACCGTTCGCCGATGTCCCACTGCTCCAGCGTCCTGCGCGTGAACTGCCGCGCCTCGCGGACCGCTTCGAAGCGGGCGGGCAGAGCGCACGAAGCAGCGCTGCACACGGCCGCGGGATCGAGAGGCGGAAGTCCCTGCCGTAAGGGTTCGAGCATGGTCGATCCATTCGTCCCCATGCGAGGCACTCCCGGGTGTTCGCGGTCGTTGCGATGCAGCGGTGGCGCGGGGACCATGGTTCCGAATGCGCACAGCAGATGCAAGGGCAGATGCACGTGCACGCGCCCGGATTGGACCTTCCTCTCCTGGTTCCTGTGCATTTCTTCTGGCGCAAAATTCCCGTTGTTGACGCTCTGTTGATCTGTTATTGCGCGCCTCCTTTGGCTCCTTTCCGTTTCCGTAACCGAACGAGTACTGCTTGAAGTGTTTTAGTGGCAGACTGCGGCGTCTGGAAGACGGTTGGGGAGGCGGACGAACGTGAGCGCTGGTGAGTCGAGCGGCTCGGTGGTGCGGCGCATGCTGCTGGGGTCACATCTGCGGCGCCTGCGTGAGGCGCGCGGCATCACCCGTGAAGCGGCCGGCTATTCGATCCGCGCCTCCGAATCGAAGATCAGCCGCATGGAGTTGGGACGGGTGAGCTTCAAGACGCGCGACGTCGAGGATCTGCTGACGCTCTACGGCATCACCGACGAGGCGGAGCGCACCTCCCTGGTCTCGCTCGCCAAGGAGGCCAACGTCGCGGGCTGGTGGCACAGTTACTCCGACGTCCTGCCGAGCTGGTTCCCCACCTATGTGGGCCTCGAAGGCGCCGCGCACCTGATCCGCGTCTACGAAGTCCAGTTCGTGCACGGCCTGTTGCAGACCGAGGCGTACGCCCACGCGGTCGTCCGGCGCGGCATGAAGGGCGCCTCCGCGGCCGACGTCGACCGCCGCGTCGCGCTGCGTCTGGAGCGGCAGAAGTACCTCGTCGCCGAGAACGCCCCGGAATTCCACATCGTCCTCGACGAGGCCGCGCTCCGCCGCCCGTACGGCGACCGCGAGGTGATGCGCGGACAGCTCCAGCACCTGATCGACGTCTCGGAACAGCCCAACGTCCGGCTCCAGGTGATGCCGTTCAGCTTCGGCGGGCACTCCGGCGAGAGCGGCTCCTTCACCCTCCTCAGCTTCCCGGAGTCCGACCTCTCGGACGTCGTCTACCTGGAGCAGCTGACCAGCGCGCTCTACCTGGACAAGCGCGAGGACGTCACGCAGTACGAGAGCGCGCTCAAGCAGCTCCAGCAGGACAGCCCCGGGCCGTCCGAGAGCCGCGATCTGCTGCGGGGTCTCCTCCAGCTCTCCTGATCGCCGCCACGGACTTGCCAGGTCACCTTCAACTCCCTTGAAACACAAGTACGATGACGTGTGATCAGACCGTGATCGGATGTCCGCTGCCCCGGGCCTGGAGCCTGCCTCGGCAGCACAGGGATTGAGGGAGCGCATGTCGTCCTACTTCACCGACCTGGCCCAGCAGTACATCGACGGCGAGTGGCGCCCGGGTAGCGGCTCCTGGGACATCATCGACTTCAACCCGTACGACGGCGAGAAGCTGGCCTCGATCACCATCGCCACGGTGGAGGAGGTCGACGACGCCTACCGCGCCGCCGAGCGCGCCCAGAAGGAATGGGGCGCCACCAACCCGTACGCGCGCCGCGCCGTCTTCGAGAAGGCTCTCGCCCTCATCGACGAGCGTGAGGCCGAGATCACCGAGGTGATCATCGCGGAACTGGGCGGCACCCGCCTCAAGGCCGCGTTCGAGCTGCACCTCGTCCGGGAGTTCCTGCGCGAGTCGGTCCAACTGGCGCTGCGTCCCGAAGGCAAGATCATCCCCTCGCCGGTCGACGGCAAGGAGAACCGCCTCTACCGCGTCCCGGTGGGCGTCGTGGGCGTGATCAGCCCCTTCAACTTCCCCTTCCTGCTGTCGGTCAAGTCCGTCGCCCCGGCCCTCGCGCTCGGCAACGGCGTGGTCCTCAAGCCGCACCAGAACACGCCGATCGTCGGCGGGTCCCTGGTCGCGAAGATCTTCGAGGACGCGGGGCTGCCGGGCGGCCTGCTGAACGTCGTCATCACCGACATAGCCGAGATAGGCGACGCCTTCATCGAGCACCCGGTGCCGAAGGTCATCTCCTTCACCGGCTCCGACAAGGTCGGCCGGCACGTCGCCACGGTCTGCGCCGCGAACTTCAAGCGCTCGGTCCTCGAACTGGGCGGCAACAGCGCCCTGGTGGTGCTGGACGACGCCGACATCGACTACGCGGTCGACGCGGCGGTCTTCAGCCGCTACGTCCACCAGGGCCAGGTCTGCATGGCCGCGAACCGTGTCCTCGTGGATCGCTCCGTCGAGGCCGAGTTCACCGAGAAGTTCGTCGCCAAGGTGCGGGCCCTGAAGGTCGGCGACCCGAGCGACCCGCAGACGGTGATCGGCCCGGTCATCAACTCCTCGCAGGCGGACGCCCTGGCGGGTGCCGTCGAGCAGGCGATCGCGGAGGGCGGCACCGCTCTGGTGCACGGCACGACCACGGACAACCTGGTCTCTCCCTCCGTCCTGACCGGTCTGCCCGCCGACTCCGCGCTGCTGCGGCAGGAGGTCTTCGGGCCCGTCGTCTTCCTCGTCCCCTTCGACGGCGAGGAGGAGGCCGTCCGCCTCGTCAACGACACCCCGTACGGGCTGTCCGGCGCCGTCCACACCGCCGACATCGAGCGCGGCGTGAACTTCGCCAAGCAGATCGACACCGGCATGTTCCACGTCAACGACGGCACCGTCCACGACGAGCCCCTCGTCCCGTTCGGTGGCGAGAAGCACTCCGGCACCGGCCGCCTGAACGGCGAGACGACGGTCGACGCGTTCACCACCACGAAGTGGATCTCCGTGCAGCACGGCCGCAGCCGCTTCCCCTTCTGACCGCGGGACGCTCCTTCTCGCGCACCCGGGCCCTTGCGGACAGAACCTGACCGCAAGGGCCCGTAGCGTCCATCGGTGTCAGGCAAGAGGACCCGATGGGACGAGAGGGGCCGGTCATGGTCACGCATGTGCGAGCCGAGGAGCAGGGCGACGAGCGCGGGGCACTGCTCGCCTTCATCGAGGAGCAGCGGGGCGGTGTCCGCCGGGCGCTCCTCGGACTCTCCGAGGAACAGGCCGCGAGCCGGCCGAGCGCGAGCGAACTGTCCCTGTCGGGGCTGCTCAAGCATGTCGCCGAGGTCGAGCAGACATGGATCGCGCGCGCCCGGGGCGAGGCGCCCGCCGTGCGGCGCGACGAGTCGAACTGGCACGAGTGCTTCGTCCTGGCCGAGGGGGAGACCATCGCCGGGCAGCTCGCTTACTGGGAGAAGGTCGCCGCCGAGACCGAGGCGTTCCTGCGCTCGGTGCCGAGCCTCGACGACACCTTCGCGCTCCCGAACGACCCCTGGTTCCCGCCCGAGGGCCGCGTCTCGATGCGCTGGGTGGCCCTGCACCTGATCCGCGAGACGGCCCGTCACGCGGGTCACGCCGACATCATCCGCGAGTCGCTGGACGGGAAGACGGCCTTCGAACTGGTCGCGCAGGAGCAGGGCACCTCCTGGGGCTGACCTCCCCGGCCGCCTTAGGCTGGGCGGCATGTCAGCGATCCGTCTCCTCGTGCTCGGCGCGGTGCGCCAGCACGGGCGGGCCCACGGCTATCAGGTGCGCAACGACCTGGAGTACTGGGGCGCGCACGAGTGGTCCAACGCCAAGCCCGGCTCGATCTACCACGCGCTCAAGCAGATGGCCAAGCAGGGACTGCTGCACGCCCACGAGATCGCGCCGTCCACGGCCGGCGGCCCGCCCCGCACCGAGTACGAGATCACGGACAGCGGCACCGAGGAGTTCCTGGCGCTGCTGCGCGCCTCCCTGACGGCGTACGACCAGAAGATGGACGTGCGGTCGGCGGGCATCGGCTTCATGGTCGACCTCCCGCGCGCGGAGGCCGTGGCCCTTCTGAAGGAGCGCGTCGGGAGGATCGAGGAGTGGCGGGCGGCCGTCACCGGGCACTACGTGCCCGAGGGCGGCCCCGAACAGCTCGGCCACATCGGCGAGATCATGAACCTGTGGGTCCACTCCGCCGATGCCGACGCGGCGTGGACCCGCGGCCTGATCGCCCGCGTCGAGGCCGGCGCGTACACCTTCGCCGGGGAGGGCGCGCCGTTCGTCGGGATCCTCGCGCAGGGCGAGGAGAACCCGTACGCGACGGGCGAGCGGCACCCGGAGGACGCCCGCTGACCCGACCCGCTGACCCGCCCCGGCGGCCCGACCGGGTGAGCGCGAGCGGCTCGCCCTAGTGGTGGAAGCTCGTCGCCGTGCTCTTGTCCTGGGGCAACGGGTGGGACTGGCGGCGCAGTTCGGGCAGCAGCCGCTTCAGGTCGTCGATGAACAGCTCGGCCAGGTCGGAGGTGAAGCCGTTGCGGCACACCACACGCAGCACCGACAGGTCCTGCCGGTTCTCGGGGAACGTGTACGCCGGGATCAGCCAGCCGCTCTCACGCATCCGCCGGGACACGTCGAACACGTCGTACGAGGTGATCTCGGGGGCGGTCGTGAACGCGAAGACCGGCAGCTCGTCGCCCCGGGTGATGAGCCGGAAGTCGCCCAGGCAGTCGACCCGTTCGGCCAGACCCCGCGCCACGTCCCGGGTGGTCTGCTGCACCGTCCGGTAGCCCTCGCGGCCCAGGCGCAGGAACGTGTAGTACTGCGCGACGACCTGTGCTCCGGGGCGCGAGAAGTTGAGCGCGAAGGTCGGCATGTCACCGCCCAGGTAGTTCACCCGGAAGACCAGCTCCTCGGGCAGGTCCTCGGGGGTCCGCCACAGCGCCCAGCCGACACCCGGGTACACCAGGCCGTACTTGTGGCCCGAGGTGTTGATCGACGACACCCGGGGCAGCCGGAAGTCCCAGATGAGGTCCTCGTCGATGAAGGGCGCGACCATCGCGCCGGACGCGCCGTCGACATGGACGGGGATGTCGAGGCCCGTGCGCTCCTGGAGCGCGTCCAGCGCCGCGCACAGCTCCTGGATCGGCTCGTACGACCCGTCGAAGGTGGAGCCGAGGATGCCGACGACCCCGATGGTGTTCTCGTCGCACAGCTCGGCCGCCGCCTGGGGGTCGAGATGGAACCGGTCGCCCTCCATGGGGACCTGGCGTGCCTCGACCTCCCAGAAGTTGCAGAACTTGTCCCAGCAGACCTGGACGTTCACCCCCATCACCAGGTTGGGCCGGGCGCCGGGGTAGCGGTCGGCGTTCCGCTGCGCCCAGCGCCGCTTGAGCGCCATGCCGGCGAGCATGCACGCCTCGCTCGACCCGGTCGTCGAGCAGCCGACCGCCGTCGACGGATCGGGCGCGTGCCACAGCTCGGCGAGCATCGCCACGCAGCGCCGCTCCAGCTCGGCCGTGCGCGGGTACTCGTCCTTGTCGATCATGTTCTTGTCGCGGCACTCCGCCATCAGCATCCCCGCCTGCGGTTCCATCCAGGTGGTGACGAAGGTGGCCAGGTTCAGCCGGGAGTTCCCGTCCAGCATCAGCTCGTCGTGCACGATCTGGAGCGCGGTGGTGGGCGGCAGCGGGCCGTCCGGGAGGCGGTGCTTGGGCGGCGCCTCGACCATGCCGCTGACCGGGTTGGTCTCCCCGTAGAACGGGTTGACGGACATCGGGGTTTCCTCGTGTGCCTGGTGGCCCTTGTGGAGCGGCATGGGCTTCTCCCATCGTTCTGCGGGACGGAGCGTCCCCTTCGTTCATCGGATGCGGGCACTCCCGCGGTTCACGGATCGGGTCATCGGATCGCGGTCCCGTCCTCGCGCAGCTGCATCTGGGGCCGGCCGGTCACCAGCAGCCAGGCCGGCAGGGAGGCGATGCACAGGAGGGCGATGATCGAGGGCGAGGACACCAGGACGGCCGCCGTGAACAGGCTGACCCAGCCCTGCCGGGTGATCGCGAGGAGCATGCCGAGCACCCCGGCGGCCAGGCCCAGCGACGCCGGGACCGAGGGCACGAGCGCGTGGGCGCACAGCCCGAACGCCGCGCCGGCGAACACCGCCGGGAAGATACGGCCGCCGCGGAAACCGCAGCTCGCCGCGACCACCAGGGCCGCCAGCTTCACCACGGTCATCAGCGCCAGCCGGCCGGCCGAGTAGCCGTCCGGGTTCTTGGCCAGCTCCGCGACCTGGTCCAGGCCCTTGAACAGGGTCAGGGAGCCGCCCAGACAGCCGAGCAGGCCGAGGACGAGGCCGCCGACGGGAAGCGCCACCATGGGGTGACGCAGGCGCCTGAAGACCTTGTGGACATAGGGGAAGACGTAGACCCCGGCCATGCCCAGCACCGCAGCGGCGGAGGCGATCACCAGCGCGGACAGGACGTCGGTCCAGCCGGGGTCACCGAGCGGGGGCAGATCCAGGTCGAAGCTGGGATGGCCGATCAGCGCCGTCGTCATCGAGCCCACCGACGCCGCCGTCAGCGGGGCGAAGAGGTTGTCCCACAGCATGCCCTTCACCTGGCGTCCGGCGAGCGCCTCCGAGATGACCAGCGCCGCCGCGACCGGCGTACCGAACAAGGCGCCGATGGTCGCGGCCTCGGCCAGGGTCACCCACAGCTCGCCCGGGGCGGCCGGCGCGAATCTGCGGCCCGCCCAGAAAGCCAGCGCCACGTTGACCGCGATGATCGGGTTCTCCGGGCCGAGGCTCGGACCGCCGGCCAGCATCAGCGCCGTCGCCACAAGGAGCCCCGGGAGGATGACGAGGGCCATCGGGGAGGCCTGGAGCCCCAGGGTCGCCGGGTCGGGGCCCGCGTGCCCCGGGGCCTTCCACACGACCAGGCCGACCAGGACGCCGGTGGCGGTGAGCATGACGATCATCCACAGGGAGGAGTAGCGGCCGACGCCGAGCGCGTCCGGCAGCGTCGACCACAGCACGTCCTTGAGCTGGTCGGCCAGCTCGCTCACGCCCACGAAGAGGAGACTGGCGACCGCGCCGACGACGACGGCCGGGAGGAACAACGGCAGCAGGGTCCGTGCGCGCATCGCCCGGGAGGGGGCGGGCCCCGGGGGAGCCGCTTCGTCGGTCACGGGCTCACCCTAAGCGCGCGAAACGGACATAACATCCCGAGCGGTCGGCGGGGTGTGACGGCCGAGCGGGCGACGGGGAGGGCCCGGACCGGACGGTGGGCCGGGGCTTGCACCTCACGTCGCGTGAGGCCCCATCGTGAGGCGCGTACCGAGGAAGGAGCGGACGTTGAGCTACTCAGTGGGCCAGGTCGCCGGTTTCGCCGGGATCACGGTGCGCACGCTGCACCACTACGACGAGATCGGCCTGCTCGCACCCGGCGGACGCAGCCACGCGGGGCACCGGCGCTACAGCGAGGCCGACCTCGACCGGCTGCAGCGGATCCTGTTCTACCGGGAGCTCGGCTTTCCGCTCGACGAGGTCGCCGCCCTGCTCGACGATCAGGCCGACGGGAAGGCCGACGCGCGCACCCACCTGCGCCGTCAGCACGGCCTGCTGACGGCCCGGATCGAGAAGTTGCAGAGGATGGCGGCGGCCGTGGAGCACGCCATGGAGGCACGGACGATGGGTATCGACCTGACGCCGGAGGAGCGGTTCGAGGTCTTCGGGGACAAGGACCCGGAGGCACACGCGGAGGAGGCCGAACGCCGCTGGGGAGGCACGGACACCTACGCCGAGTCGCAGCGCCGCGCGGCCCGCTACACGAAGGACGACTGGAAACGCATGCAGGCGGAGGTGGCGTCGTGGGGCGAGCGGTACGGCGCCCTCATGGAGGCCGGTGAACTGCCCGAGGGCGAGCGGGCCATGGACCTGGCCGAGGAGCACCGGCAGCACATCACCCGGTGGTTCTACGACTGCACCTACGAGATCCACCAGGGGCTCGGCGTGATGTACGTCGCCGACGAGCGCTTCAAGGAGTTCTACGACTCCATGCGGCCGGGGCTGGCCGAGCACCTGAGGACCGCGATCGCGGCGAACGCGGCCCGCGCCGGCGGGTGAGGACACGGGTGACGACCGGGCGCGGGCACAGGGGCCACGGGCGAGGACCGGCCGTAGCCACACGGGCGCCGGACCGGCCATAGGCGCACGGGCGAGGTCCGGCCGCCGGCAGAGAGGTGCGGTCCGGCCGTACGAAGACGAGTAAGGGGTGACCGTCCATGACGGCCGCCCCTTACCCGTACCCGCCGTCCGCGTTTCCCGCGGCCGGCGTTCGCGCTACTCCCGCGCTACTCCCGCGCTACTCCCGCGCTACTCCTTCACGAGGACCACGGCCGTGCCGTAGGCGCACACCTCCGTGCCGACGTCCGCCGCCTCGCTCACGTCGAAACGGAACATCAGCACGCCGTTGCCGCCACGCGTGCGTGCCTGCTCGACGAGCCGTTCCATGGCCTGGTTCCTGGTCTCGACCAGCGTCTTGGTGAGCCCCTTGAGCTCACCGCCGATCATCGACTTCAGACCCGCGCCGATCTGGCTGCCCAGATGACGCGAGCGCACGGTGAGGCCGAAGACCTCACCGATGACCCGCTCGACGCGGTAACCGGGTACGTCGTTCGTCGTCACGACCAGAATGTCCGACTGGGGACCCTGGCCGCCTCCGTATTCTTCGATGCCCATGGCTCACAGCTTTGTCGCAGTCGGCGCACAGTGCATCCTGGAGCCACGGGTGGAACCTGGGGTGGACCCATTGCGTTGATAGCTTTGGTCGGCCGAACAGGACCGCCGCACCTCCCTTCACCCCTCAGGAGCCCGGAACCGTGACGACGCTTGCCCTAGGTCCAAGCTGGCTGGATCCGAACACGCTCCTGGACAACTTCGGCATCTGGGGTCTGCTGCTCATCGTCTTCGCCGAGTCCGGTCTGCTCATCGGCTTCTTCCTGCCGGGCGACTCGCTGCTCTTCACCTGCGGTCTGCTGATCACGGCGGGCACCCTGGACTTCCCGCTGTGGGCGGCGATCCTGCTGATCTGCGTCGCCGCGATCCTCGGCGACCAGGCGGGCTACCTCTTCGGCAAGAAGGTCGGTCCCTCCCTGTTCACCCGCCCGGACTCCCGCCTGTTCAAGCAGGAGAACGTGGTGAAGGCCCACGAGTTCTTCGAGAAGTACGGGCCCAAGTCCCTGGTGCTGGCCCGCTTCGTGCCCATCGTGCGCACGTTCACGCCGATCATCGCCGGCGTCAGCGGTATGAAGTACCGCTCCTTCATCACGTTCAACGTCATCGGCGGCGTCCTGTGGGGAGCGGGTGTCACACTGCTCGGTTCCTGGCTCGGCAACATCGAGTTCGTGCACAAGAACATCGAGGCGATCCTCATCCTGATCGTCCTCGTGTCGGTCGTCCCGATCGCCATCGAGTTCCTGCGCGCCCGGTCCAAGGCCAAGAAGAACCCGCCGCGGGAGCAGGACCTGCCCCCGGCCGCCCACACCCGCCCCGCCGCGCCCGTCATGGACGACGCGACCCGGCCGCTGCGCGTACCGCCGGTCCAGGAGAGCCAGGACCCGTACGGCTACCAGGGCCACGACCAGGCGTACGGGAACAACGGCCACGACGGTTCGTACGGCCATCAGGGTCAGGCCCAGGGCCACGACCCGTACGGCAACCAGGGCCAGGACCCCTACGCGAACCAGCACCAGAACCAGCACCAGGCCTACGGCTACCCGCAGCAGCAGTACCAGGAGCCGCAGCAGCAGTACGGCCAGGGACAGGGCGGCTACGACCAGCAGCAGTACGATCAGGGCTACCAGCAGGGCTACGACCAGGGGCAGTCCCAGCAGCCCCAGCAGCCCCAGCAGGGCTACGACCCGCGTCAGGGCAGGCGCCGGCCGTACCCGCAGGACCCGTCCCAGCAGCAGTACGGCTCGGAGCAGTACCCCTACGGCCAGGGGAACGGCCGGAACTGAGGCCGCCGGGCCGCCCTCGCGGCGGCCGCGGACCTCAGAATCCGCGCGTCCGCTTGGCGGCCCGACGGCCGCCGGCGGAGCCGCCCGGCAGCCGCAGGAAGAGCCGCGAGATCTCCGATCCGAGGTTCACGCCGATCGCGATGGCCATCGCGAGGGCCGCCGCCTTGGTGAGCGAGACCAGCCCCTTGTCGACGTTGTTCTGCGCGATCGACAGCAGCCCGAAGTAGGTGGCCGAACCGGGCAGCAGGGGCCCGATCGCGGCCGTGGTGTACGGCAGCGCCGAGGCGAACCGGTAGCGCGACAACAGCTGCCCGAAGAGCCCGACCAGGCCCGCGGCGACGGCCGTGGAGGCCACCGGGGAGATGTCGCCCGCGTAGCGCATCGCCCCATACACCGACCAGGCCACTCCGCCGTTGAGGGTCACGGCCAGCACGGTGGACCGCTCCTGCTGGAGCAGCACCGCGAAGGTCAGCGACAGCAGCATGGACGCGGCGATCTGCAGCAGCGGCCGTTCGGAGATGTTCAGCGCCGCGTCCGGGTTCAGCTCCGCGCCCAGCTTCACGCCGAAATAGAGCACGAGCAGGACGCCGGCGACGATGCCGACGAAGAAGTACATGACTTCGAGCAGGCGCGCGGACGCGGTGATGTAGAAGCCGGTCAGACCGTCCTGCACGCCCGCGACGAGCGCCCGCCCCGGCAGCAGCGCGAAGAGCCCACCGGTGATCACGGCGGACGCCTTCACGTCGACGTGCGCGACTGTGAGCGCCACCCCTATCGCGGCGGGCGGCATGGCGGCGACGGTGAACTGGTAGAACTCCGGCAGCCCGCGCCCGGCGCACAGCCACGCGAGCCGGTCGCCGAGCATCGCGCCGAGCGCCGCCGCGACGAACACGATCGCGTCACCGCCGACGAGCACGGAGGCCGCACCGGCCAGCAGCCCGCCGGACGCCGTGAGCACCCATCCGGGGTACGGGTGGCGGTTGCGGCGCATCTCCGCGAGGCGCCCGTAGGCCTCCTCCAGGGAGATCGCGGTCTCCGGGTCGCTGAGATCGTCCACGAGCCGGTACACGGCCGCCAGGCGGGTGTAGTCGGTGCCCCGGCGGCGGACCGTCCGTGACGCCGTCACCGGGTCGTCCACCAGGGACGGCTGGTGCGAGATCGACAGCAGCGTGAAGGTGACGGTCGGCTCGCAGCGGTCGAGGCCGTAGGAGCGGCAGACCGCGAACATCGCCGTCTCCACGTCCTCGGCGCCCTCACCGCCCGCGAGGAGCAGCTCGCCGATCCTCAGCGTCAGGTCGAGCACACGCGGGACGGCGGGGCCCGAGTCGTCCCCCTTGTGGACGGGCTCCGGCGCGGGCCGCTCGGTCACCGGCATACGCAGCATCGTGCGCATCCGGTCCTGCCAGGGGGCGTCCTTGGTCAGGCTGACCGAGGGGGTGCCGTTCGGCGGGGTGAAGGCGGGAGGGGCCTGCCGCGCGCTGTACGTGGCCGGGAGGCTGAACGCCGAACCCTCCTGCTCGGGCGCCGGCGCCTGTGCGACGTCGAGCCCCTTGGGGAGGGCGAACTCCGAGGTGGTCGACGACTCGTCGTCCACCGTGGCCGATCCCGTCGCCGCGAGACCGACAGGCGGACTGAAGGCGCTCCTCGCCTCGTCCGACTGCGGCTTGCGGTCTTCCGCTTCCGGGTCCGCCACCAACTCCCGCCTCGCCTTTCGCCTGTCTGTGGATCTTCTTCTAACCTCCGTATGCCTCAGTATGCGTACGGATACGAGAACGGGCCGCGCGGCCCCCGGGGGGATCGCACGGCCCGTTCGGAATCGGGGCGGCCGGGGCCGCCCACGGCAGGTCAGTGACCGCCCGACTCCTTGGCGCGCTTGTAGGAACGCTCGATCTCGGCCTCGGCGTCCGTGCGGCCGACCCAGTCGGCGCCCTCGACGGACTTGCCGGGCTCGAGGTCCTTGTAGACCTCGAAGAAGTGCTGGATCTCCAGGCGGTCGAACTCCGACACGTGGTGGATGTCGCGCAGGTGCTCCACACGCGGGTCGTGCGCCGGGACGCACAGCAGCTTGTCGTCGCCGCCGGCCTCGTCCGTCATCCGGAACATGCCGATCGCGCGGCACTGGATGAGGCAGCCGGGGAACGTCGGCTCGTCCAGGATGACCAGGGCGTCCAGCGGGTCGCCGTCCTCGCCGAGAGTGTTCTCGACGAAGCCGTAGTCGGCCGGGTAGCTGGTCGAGGTGAAGAGTCGACGGTCCAGACGGATCCGACCGGTCTCGTGGTCCACCTCGTACTTGTTCCGTGAACCCTTCGGAATCTCGATCGTGACGTCGAACTCCACCGGTGGCTCCTCCATGATCAGCACATAGTTCTGGTGGTTAAGTGTCCCTCACGCAGGTGGGTGATCGCGAAAGGGGCTGGTGATCGTGCCAGAGCTGAGGGCTTGGCGGACCGCGAGACCGCATCTGGTGCGGGTCGCGCGGACGGTGAAACCGCATGTGGTGCGGGTCACCCGAGCCGTGCGGCCCGGCGCCGTGCGATTCACGACACCGCAGCTCACAGCGGTCGCCGCCACCGTGGGCCTGGCGCTCGCGGCCGGTGCGGTGACCGTGGCCGGTCCCTGGGACTCCACCGGCCAGCGTACGGCGGAGCACGACTGGGCCGCATCGCGGGCACCGGAGGGTGGCACAGATCACGCGGGCGCGGCCGGTGCCGCCGCGACGGCACCCCGGCCCGCCCCCAGTGCCGCCTCCGTCCTGGCCGGCCTGAGCCGCTCCACGGGCGCCGTGCCCGCCCCCGCCGAGAAGGCCCTCAAGAGCGTCCTCGACCCGCTGCTCGACGACCCCGTCCTCGGCGCCCGGCGCACCGCCGTCGTCGTCGACGTGGCGACCGGCAAGCGGCTCTACGGCAAGGGCGCCGACGAGGTCCAGACCCCGGCCTCCACCACGAAGATCGCCACCGCCGTCGCGGCCCTCGCGGCACCCGGCCCCGACCACCGCATCACCACGCGTACGGTCCTGGAGCCCGACACCAAGGAGGTCGTGCTGGTCGGCGGCGGCGACCCGACGCTGACCGCCCGCAAGGTCACCGACGGCTGGGCGAGCCTGCGCACCCTCGCCGACCGGACGGCCGCCGCGCTGAAGTCCCGTCACATGAAGCACGTGACGCTCTCCTACGACACCTCGCTCTACACCGGCCCGGTACTTCACCCCATCGGGGTCAACGAGAACATCGCCGCGGTGACGCCCCTGATGGTCGACGAGGGCCGTCTGGACGACACCACGAGCGGTACGGCCGTCCGTGCCCCGGACCCGGCGGCCGACGCGGCACGGAAGTTCGCCGACCTGCTCCACGCCCGCGGCATCGACACGACCTCACCGGGCCTCTCGAAGGCGACGGGCCGCTCGAAGCCCCTCGCGTCCGTCTCCTCGCCGCCGCTGTCCGCCCTCGTCGAGCGCATGCTGACCAACAGCGACAACGACATCGCCGAGGCCCTCGCCCGCCAGGTCGCCCTCGCCACCGGCGCCGACCCCAGCTTCGACGGCGACGCGAAGGCGATCCACGCCCGGCTGAAGAAGCTCGGACTGCCGCTCGCCGGCGCGCACTTCGCGGACGGCAGCGGCCTGAACCGCGCCGACAAGGTCTCCGCCGACCTGCTCACCGCCCTGCTGGCCGCGGCCGGCGACCCGGACCACCCCGAACTCCGTACGGTCCTCACCGGCCTGCCCATCGCCGGCTTCACCGGCACGCTCAGCACCCGGTACGCCGACGCCCCCACGGCCACCGGCGTCGTCCGCGCCAAGACCGGCACCCTGACGGGCGTGAACACCCTCGCCGGAACGGTCGTCGACGCGGACGGCCGCCTCCTCGCCTTCGCCTTCATGACGTCCGACGAGGCGAACCCGCCCAATCCGTTCGCCGCGCGGTCCGCCCTCGACCACACGGCGACGGCGCTGGCGTCCTGCGGCTGCCGGTAGCCGCGACGCGGCGGGACGGACGGGGCCCGCCACGGCGCCAGGACGAGCGAACGGGGGGCCGCCCGGACGGTGTCGGACCCGTTCCGTCCCACCGGCATCACCAGCACCACCGGCCCCCCACCCGGCCGCATCCGGTGCCGTACCCCTCACCGCACGCGGACCCGCTCACGTACGGTTGACGCATGACGAGCATCGGTGGTGCTGCATCTACTGGGATGGTCGACTGGAACCTCGCGGTGGCGACCGCGACCCGGCTCGTGCGGCCGGGCCCCGAAGTGAGCCGTGACGAGGCCAGGGCCATCGTCGCCGAACTGCGCAGGCACGCGAAGTCCTCGGAGGAGCACGTCCGCGGCTTCACCCGCATGGGTGACGACGTCGTGCACGACACCCCCGTCCTCGTCGTCGACCGCCCCGGCTGGGTGCGGGCGAACGTCGCCGGTTTCCGGGAGATCCTCAAGCCCCTCCTGGGGAAGATGCAGGAGCGGCGCGGCAACACTCCCGGCGGAGCCGTCCTCGGCGCGGTCGGCGGCAAGGTCACCGGTGTCGAGGTGGGCATGCTGCTGTCGTTCCTGTCCTCCCGGGTCCTCGGGCAGTACGAGACGTTCGCGCCCGCGACCCGGGACCTGCCCGCCGGCGGCCCCGCGGGTTCGGGCAACGGCGGTGGCAGGCTCCTGCTCGTCGCCCCGAACATCGTGCACGTGGAGCGCGAACTCGACGTCCAGCCCCACGACTTCCGCCTCTGGGTGTGCCTTCACGAGGAGACGCACCGCACCCAGTTCTCGGCCGTGCCCTGGCTGCGCGACCACCTGGAGGGCGAAATCCAGTCGTTCTTGGGGGAGACCGAGGTCGACCCCATGACCGTCCTGGAGCGCGTCCGCGAGGCCGCGCAGTCGCTCGCCGGCTCGCGCCCCGACACCGAGGAGGACGACGGCGGCCGTTCCCTTGTGGAAATCGTGCAGACCCCCGCCCAGCGGGAGATCCTCAGCCGGCTCACCGCCGTGATGTCCCTCCTGGAGGGACACGCTGACTTCGTGATGGACGGCGTCGGACCCGCCGTGGTCCCCTCCGTCGCCGAGATCCGCGAGAAGTTCCAGCAGCGGCGGGCGAAGGGTGCCTCCCGCCTCGACCTGACCCTGCGCAAGCTGCTCGGCCTGGACGCCAAGCTCCGGCAGTACCGCGACGGCGAGCGCTTCGTCCGCGCGGTCGTCAACGAGGTCGGCATGGACGGGTTCAACCGCGTGTGGACCTCCCCGAACACCCTCCCGACCAAGGCCGAGATCGCCAAACCGGCGGACTGGGTCACGCGGGTGCACCGCAAGGCGGAGTCGTGAACCTTACGGGACGGTCGTGAGCCGGATCCGGCCGACGGCAGGCAAACGCCCCTCCAATCACCCGTCCGAGGGACCGTGGAGCATGGGTAGGCGTGCAATGCTCGGGGAACGCCCCGGTTCTGTCACCATCTACACACTCTGAGTGACCGATCCCGGGCTAACCCCCCGAAAACTTCATGAAGGGAACCGGACATGGGTCCCCATCCTGCGGTCGCGGCGATACGCCTGGCGGTCCGCCGCGTACTCCACGACATCCTCACCGAGCATCCGCCCACCCCCGACACCCGGCGTACGCCCGCCCGCGGTGCCGCGCGCTCCTGCGTGCCCGACGCCGAGCGCGTCCCGGCCCCCGGAACGCGCCGCAGTATGACCGTGCCGGCCGGCGCTCCCCTCGAACAGCCCCCCGCGGCCTCTCCCCGGCCGCGTCAGGGCGGCGACGCGCCCCCGGCACCCTTCGCGCCCCTCGTCCTCGTGGCGTGCTCCGGCGGCGCCGATTCCATGGCGCTCGCCTCCGCCCTCGCCTTCGAGGCCCCCAAACTCGGCATCCGCGCCGGTGGCATCACCGTGGACCACGGTCTGCAGCCCGGTTCCGACGTGCGCGCCGACGAGGTCGTCCTGCGCCTCACCGAACTCGGCCTGGCCCCCGCGGAGTCGATCGCCGTCACCGTCGGCCGCGACGGAGGCCCCGAGGCCGCCGCCCGCGACGCCCGGTACGCCGCTCTGGACTCCGCCGCCGAGCGCCACGGCGCCACCGCGATCCTTCTCGGCCACACCCGCGACGACCAGGCCGAAACCGTCCTGCTCGGCCTCGCCCGCGGCTCCGGCATCCGCTCCCTGTCCGGCATGGCCGCGGTCTCGGGGGCCGACGGCCGTTACCGGCGTCCCTTCCTGCACCTGGACCGGCAGACGGCCCGCAAGGCCTGCATGGTCCAGTCGCTGCCCGTCTGGGACGACCCGCACAACACCGACCCTGCGTACACCCGCTCCCGGCTCCGCCACGAAGGGCTGCCCGCCCTGGAGAAGGCCCTCGGCAAAGGAGTCGTGGAGGCACTCGCCCGCACGGCCCAGCTGTCCCGGGACGACGCCGACGCCCTCGACGCCTGGGCCAGCCAGGCCGAGGCCTCCGTACGCGACGCGGCGGGCCTCCTGGAGTGCGCCAAGCTCTACGCGCTGCCGCCCGCCGTACGGCGCCGCATCCTGCGTCGCGCGGCCATCGAGGCGGGCGCCCCGGCCGGTTCGCTGTTCGCCCGTCACATCGAGGAGATCGACCGGCTGATCACCGGCTGGCGAGGCCAGGGAGCGATCAATCTCCCGGGCAAAGTCGTCGCTCAGCGCCAGGGTGGCAGACTGGTGATTCGGCAAGGCTGAAAACCGGACCCTCCGCCGGGGCCGCTCACGCGGTTCCACGGGACCCCAGTACCGGGTCCCGGGCGGTCCGACCGGCCGCGCGAGCCCAAAAAAGTGGGACGGACGACCGAAAGTGATGCGGGTGGACGCGAAAGACATGGGCACCGACCTCAAGTCGGTGCTCATCACCAAGGAAGAGATCGACGCGAAGCTGGCAGAGCTGGCCGCGAAGATCGACGCGGAGTACGCGGGCAAGGACCTGCTGATCGTCGGAGTGCTCAAGGGCGCCGTGATGGTCATGGCGGACCTCGCGCGTGCGCTGTCCACCCCCGTCACCATGGACTGGATGGCCGTGTCGTCGTACGGCGCGGGCACCCAGTCCTCCGGTGTGGTGCGGATCCTCAAGGATCTCGACACCGACATCAAGGGCAAGCACGTCCTGATCGTCGAGGACATCATCGACTCGGGACTGACCCTGTCCTGGCTGCTGTCCAACCTCGGCTCGCGCGAGCCCGCCTCGCTGAAGGTGTGCACGCTGCTGCGCAAGCCGGACGCGGCGAAGGTCGCGATCGACGTGGAATGGGTCGGCTTCGACATCCCGAACGAGTTCGTCATCGGGTATGGCCTGGACTATGCCGAGAAGTACCGCAACCTCCCGTTCGTCGGTACGCTCGCGCCCCACGTCTACGGCGGCTGAGCACCCTCTCCGCGAGGGCGGCTGAGTCCTCGTAAGACGTTCGGGAACCCCAGCGGCGTTCGCGCCGTTGGAGCATGCGTGGGCGGGATTGCCAGCAGTCCCCTGCGGCTTCGGGTGACAATGCTGGGGTACCGTCCGAAGAACAGTCTTTATCAAACTCACTATGGCAGGAGGGACGGGGCGGCACCGCTCCGTATGGATGGACGTGAAGCGATACTTCCGTGGGCCGGTCATGTGGATCGTGCTGGCCGTCCTTGCCGTGGTCGTGTTGATGCAGGTCGTCGGTTCGTCCGGCGGCTACAAGACGGTGGACACCGGCCAGGTCGTTCAGGCGATCAACCAGAACAAGGTCGAGTCGGCAAAGATCACCACCGGCGACGAGCAGGTCATCAAGGTCTCGCTGAAGGATGGCGAGAAGGTTGACGGCAGCTCGAAGATCCAGTCGAGTTACATCGGCGACCAGGGCGTGACCCTGGCCAACACACTCCAGAACAAGTACGAGAACAAGCAGATCCCGGACGGCTACACCATTTCGCCGTCCAAGCAGAACCCGTTCCTGGGCATCCTGCTGTCTCTGCTGCCCTTCGTCCTCATCGTCGTCGTCTTCCTGTTCCTGATGAATCAGATGCAGGGTGGCGGCTCCCGGGTCATGAACTTCGGGAAGTCCAAGGCGAAGCTCATCACCAAGGACACCCCGAAGACGACGTTCGCGGACGTCGCCGGTTCGGACGAGGCCGTCGAGGAGCTCCACGAGATCAAGGAGTTCCTCCAGGAGCCGGCCAAGTTCCAGGCCGTCGGCGCCAAGATCCCCAAGGGCGTCCTGCTCTACGGGCCTCCTGGTACCGGCAAGACCCTGCTCGCGCGTGCTGTCGCGGGCGAGGCGGGCGTTCCCTTCTACTCGATCTCGGGTTCCGACTTCGTCGAGATGTTCGTCGGTGTCGGTGCCTCCCGAGTCCGTGACCTCTTCGAGCAGGCCAAGGCGAACGCCCCGGCGATCGTCTTCGTCGACGAGATCGACGCGGTCGGACGCCATCGCGGCGCCGGCCTCGGCGGTGGTCACGACGAGCGCGAGCAGACTCTCAACCAGCTGCTCGTCGAGATGGACGGCTTCGACGTGAAGGGCGGCGTCATCCTGATCGCCGCCACGAACCGGCCCGACATCCTCGACCCGGCCCTCCTGCGCCCCGGCCGCTTCGACCGCCAGATCGCGGTCGACCGCCCGGACATGCAGGGCCGTCTGGAGATCCTCAAGGTCCACCAGAAGGGCAAGCCGGTCGCCCCGGGCGTCGACCTGTCCGCGGTGGCCCGCCGGACTCCCGGCTTCACCGGTGCCGACCTGGCGAATGTGCTGAACGAAGCTGCGCTGCTCACCGCGCGCAGCAACAAGAAGCTCATCGACAACGACATGCTGGATGAGGCGATCGACCGTGTGGTCGCGGGCCCGCAGAAGCGGACCCGGATCATGTCGGACAAGGAGAAGAAGATCACCGCGTACCACGAGGGCGGACACGCCCTGGTCGCCGCGGCTTCCCCGAACTCCGACCCGGTTCACAAGATCACGATCCTGTCGCGTGGCCGTGCCCTCGGCTACACGATGGTCCTGCCGGACGAGGACAGGTACTCCACGACGCGCAACGAGATGCTGGACCAGCTCGCGTACATGCTGGGCGGCCGCGCGGCCGAGGAGCTCGTCTTCCACGACCCGACCACCGGTGCGGCGAACGACATCGAGAAGGCCACGACCACCGCTCGCGCGATGGTCACGCAGTACGGCATGACCGAGCGTCTGGGCGCGATCAAGTTCGGCGGCGACAACACCGAGCCCTTCCTGGGCCGGGAGATGTCGCACCCGCGTGACTACTCGGAAGAGGTAGCCGCGCTCGTCGACGAAGAGGTCAAGAAGCTCATCGAGAACGCGCACAACGAGGCCTGGGAGATCCTGGTCGAGAACCGCGACGTTCTGGACGCGCTGGTGCTCCAGCTGCTGGAGAAGGAGACGCTGAGCAAGGAGCAGATCGCCGAGGTCTTCGCTCCCATCGTGAAGCGCCCGGCCCGCCCCGCGTGGACCGGCTCCTCCCGCCGTACTCCGTCCACCCGCCCGCCGGTGCTCTCCCCCAAGGAGCTGTCACTGACGAACGGCGCGAACGGCTCGACGGCTTCCATCGCCACCGCGACGGAGTCCGTCCCGGCGACGGAGACCAGCCCGGAGGACCGCACCGAGAGCTGACATCGTTCGGCTCCCGGCGCTCCCACCAGGGCCGGAATGCATGCCGCGCCCCCCAGGTTCTAGCCTTGGGGGGCGCGGCTTTTTCGTACGCCCGCACCTTTTGGACGCGTCGACGGCACGCGCAGGATCCACAGGAACGAGGACCAGATGACCGACCCCGTGACGCTGGGCGGCGAGGCCGTGATCGGCGAGTTCGACGAGAAGCGCGCCGAGAACGCCGTGCGCGAGCTCCTGATAGCCGTCGGCGAGGACCCGGACCGCGAGGGACTCAGAGAGACGCCGGGGCGCGTGGCGCGGGCGTACAAGGAGATCTTCGCCGGGCTGCGGCAGGAGCCGGAGGACGTGCTGACGACAACGTTCGACCTGGGCCACGACGAGATGGTCCTGGTGAAGGACATCGAGGTCTTCAGCACCTGTGAGCATCACCTGGTCCCGTTCCGGGGCGTCGCCCACGTCGGCTACATCCCGGCGGCCAGCGGCAAGATCACCGGCCTGTCCAAGCTCGCCCGTCTCGTCGACGTCTTCGCCCGGCGCCCGCAGGTGCAGGAGCGGCTGACGACCCAGGTCGCCGACTCGCTGATGGAGATCCTGGAGCCGCGCGGGGTGATCGTGGTCGTCGAGTGCGAGCACATGTGCATGTCGATGCGCGGCATCCGCAAGCCCGGCGCGAAGACCATCACCTCGGCGGTGCGCGGACAGCTGCGGGACGCGGCGACCCGCAACGAGGCGATGAGCCTCATCATGGCCCGCTAGCGCGGGAGAGAGCGCGTAGCGGCGTCTGCTGCCTCCGGTTCTGTCTTGGCCGTCCCCGCCGTCGGTCGCTGTATGCCACGGGCCCCGGCCCCGCCCTCACAGGCGGGGCCGGGGCCCGTGGCGCGACTCGTCGTCAGGCGGCCGGGGCCGCTCCGCCGTGGTGTTCGTCGTCGTCCTCCGGGAGCTTGCAGACGCGCTCCAGGAAGAAGCCGGCCGCTATGACGGCGATGCCGGCGAGGACGGAGAAGCCGGCGTAGATGGCCTGGTCGCGGCGGGCGGGGACCTCAAGGGACTCCAGGAGGAAGACACCGGTCCCGCCGTACAGTCCCGCCACCAGGGCGGCGACCAGAGCGCTCGCCTGGCCGAAGACGACCGCGCGGGCCGCCATCAGCGGGTCGACGCCCTTCGCGCCGGGGCGCCGCTCGCGCTGGGCCTTGAGGCGGGCGCGCAGCGACAGGGCCGTCGCGAGGAGGACGATCGCGATCAGGGCGAGCACGATGGGGGCGGCCAGCGGGACCCGGGGCAGCGTGCCCACCGCGGCCCACAGGCGGGCTCCCGCCCAGGACAGCACTCCGGCCACGACGAACACCGCGGCCAGTGTCCTGATGCGCAGCTCTTTCACGATGCCCCTTCGGTAGCCCGTCGGGGCCGGCCCTGTGCCGGGCCGGCCCGTGGTCGTCCTGACCTTAACGACTACTCGGGCAGCCGGAGTTCCAGGTCCGCGCGGGGAGCGACGCCGTCCCGCGTGACCGTGGTGAGGAGCTGGGCGACGGCGCCGCGGCCGGGAAGCTGCGCCTCGGGGTCGACGTCGTGCCAGGGGGCGAGGACGAAGGCCCGCTCGTGGGCGCGCGGGTGAGGGAGGGTCAGCACCGGGTCGTCCGAGACGAGGTCGGCGTACGCGACGATGTCCACGTCGATGGTGCGGGGGCCCCAGTGCTCGTCCCGGACACGGTGGAAGGCCTCCTCGACCGCGTGCGCCCGCTCCAGGAGCGAGGACGGCGGCAGGGTGGTCCGCAGGACGACGACCGCGTTGAAGTACGAGGGCTGGCTGTCCGGTTCGACGCCCCACGGCTCCGTCTCGTAGACCGGGGAGACCGCTTTGACCCGGACGCCGGGGGTGTCCTCCAGGGCGTCGATGGCGCCCTGGAGGGTCTCCAGCCGGTTGCCCAGGTTCGAGCCGAGGGAGATCACGGCGCGCCGGGGGTTCTGCAGCGTCGAGTCGGCGGCGTCCACGCGCTCGACGACCGAGGCGGGCACCGGCTGTACGGTCGGGTCGCTCTGACCCTCGGTGAAGGACGCGGCGGTCATACTCGGCTCCGGGTGATCGTGACGGTCACGTCGTCGAAGGGGACCGTGATCGGCGCGTCCGGTTTGTGGACGCAGACCTCCACCTCCAGGACCCCGTCGTGCTTGAGACACGTCTGGGCGATGCGCTCGGCGAGCGTCTCGATGAGGTCGACGGGCTCGCCCTGGACGACGGCGACGACCTCTTCGGCCACGATGCCGTAGTGCACGGTCTTCGCCAGGTCGTCGTCGGCCGCGGCCGGCCGGATGTCCAGGCCCAGCGTCAGGTCCACGATGAAGGTCTGGCCCTCCTCGCGTTCCCTCTGGAAGACGCCGTGGTGCCCGCGGGCCTTGAGGCCGCGCAGCGCGACACGATCCACGCGAATCACTCCTGCAATCGTCGGTAACGGCCGTCGTGCACCGAGTGCGGTCGGCACACCAGCCTCAGGCGAATCTACCTGCGGGCACTGACAACGTTCGCCCTCGGGGGCGGGCGTCCGGGCGAAGGCGAGGAGGCTTCACCGGACGTTTCCCCTGGGGAACGCGGCGGCTCACGGGTTGGTAGCCGCCCCTACCCCGAGGTGGTGATTCCAACCACTTCTTGGTCCCTGCGGGGCCCGTACCCACTCAACCGGCGGTGTCCTCGTCCTCTTCCTCGGAGGATTCGGCGAGCACGGGTGAGGCGTGGTGGGACCAGAGTTTCCAGCCCTCGGGGGTGCGGCGGAAGACGTTCGTGGCGACGACGAGCTGGCCGACGAGCGGGCCGAGTTCCTCGCCGTCGTCGGGTGCCGGGCCCCCGCTGAGGATGTTCTCCGTGCAGGTGACGAGCGCGGTGTCGCCGGAGACGGAGACGTGCACGTCGGTGAGGAAGAACTGGATGTACTCCGTGTTCGCCATGATCAGCGCGTACGAGCGGAGGACCTCGCCGCGGCCGTTGAGGACGGGCCAGCCCGGGTGGACGCAGGACACGACCGCGCCGTCGCCCTCGAAGTCGTCGTCGGACGTGTCCAGTGGGGCCAGCCACAGGCCGGAGAGGGCCTCGAAGTCGCCCCGCTCCAGCGCCTCGTAGAAGGCCGTGTTGGCGCCTTCGACCTGCTCGACGTCGGTCTGTGGTGTGCTCACCGGGTTCCCTCCGCGGCCGGACGGCCGGCGGTGCCGGACGGCCCGCCGGTGCGGGCACCCTCGACGGCGCGGGCGACCCGCACGGCGTCGGCGGTGGCGCGGACCTCGTGCACACGGACCGCCCAGGCGCCGTGCTGGGCGGCGATCGCGGAGACGGCGGCTGTGGCGGCGTCGCGTTCGCGCGCGGGTGGCGGTGCGCCCTTCGGGTCGGCCAGGACGTGGCCGAGGAAGCGTTTGCGGGAGGCGGCGACCAGCAGGGGGTGGCCGAGCGCGTGGAGGCGGTCGAGGTGGGCGAGGAGCGCGAGGTCGTGCTCGGGGTCCTTGGAGAAGCCGAGCCCGGGGTCGACGACGATCCGGTCGGCGGCGACGCCCGCGTCGATGACGGCCTCCACGCGTGCGTGCAGCTCGTCGACGACTTCGGAGACCACGTCCTCGTACACCCCCTTCACGTTCCCGCCCGCCAGGAAGCCGCGCCAGTGCATGACGACGAAGGGCGCGCCCGCCGCGGCGACGGCCGGGAGCATCGCGGGGTCGGCGAGGCCGCCGCTGACGTCGTTGACGAGGGCGGCTCCGGCGGCGAGGGACCGCTCGGCGACGGAGGCGCGCATGGTGTCCACGGAGACGGTGACGCCCTCCGCGGCGAGGCCGCGGACGACGGGGATGACGCGCTTGAGCTCTTCCGCCTCGTCGACGCGGGTGGCTCCGGGGCGGGTGGACTCGCCGCCCACGTCCACCAGGTCGGCGCCCTCGGCGACCAGGTCGAGGCCGTGCTTGACGGCTGCCGTCGTGTTGAACCAGTGCCCGCCGTCGGAGAAGGAGTCGGGGGTGACGTTCACGACCCCCATGACCGCGCAGCGGTCCCACGTCGGCAGTCCCGCGACTCGGCCGCGCCCGCGCTCAATGCTCATACGCCCAGCCTAGGGCGTGTCCGCACCGCCTCGTCTGCCCGCCGACGCCTGGTACGCCCAGCCTGTGCCCGGACCGGACCGACCGGATCGGCCCGGGCCGGGCGTGGCGCCCCCGGACGCGTACGGACGGGGGCGGGGGCGGCGTCACGGCTATGCGGCTCTGACGCCGCGTTCCGACGGCGCGTGCGCGCAGGGGCGCCGGGTCCGGGGGCGGCGGCGCATGAGGCGGGGCAGGGCGAGGTTCACGAAGCCCTCGGCCTGCATGGCGGCGAGGCCGATGCGGGGGAGGTCGCGCGAGGAGGCGTAGACGACGAAGCGCGGCTCCCAGCGGGGGCGGAACTTCGCGTTGAACTTGTACAGCGACTCGATCTGGAACCAGCGGGAGAGGAACACGAGCAGTCCGCGCCAGGCGCGCAGTACGGGTCCGGCGCCGATCTTCTCGCCGCGGGCGAGTGCCGAGCGGAACATGGCGAAGTTGAGCGAGACCCGTTCGACGCCGAGGCGGGGGGCCGCCTGGAGCGCGGCCACGATGAGCAGTTCGTTCATGCCGGGGTCAGCCGCGCGGTCGCGTCGCATGAGGTCCAGGGAGACGCCGTCGGTGCCCCAGGGGACGAAGTGCAGGACGGCCTTCAGGTCGCCGTACGGGCCGGGCCGGTCGTCGGCCTTGTGGGCGGTGGCGATCAGACAGTCCCCGTCGGACGGGTCACCGATACGGCCGAGTGCCATGGAGAAACCGCGCTCGGTGTCGGTGCCGCGCCAGTCCTCGGCGGCGCGCCGTATCCGGTCCAGTTCGCCTTCGCCGAGGTCACGGATGCGCCGTACCCGTGTCTCGTAACCAGCCCGCTCGATGCGCTTCACCATCTGGCGCACGTTCCGCATCGCGCGCCCGGCCAGGGAGAAATCCGCGACATCCACCACCGCCTCGTCCCCCAGTTCGAGGGCGTCGAGGCCGGTCTCGCGGGTCCACACCTCGCCGCCCGTCTCGGAGCAGCCCATGACGGCGGGGGTCCAGGAGTGGGCCCGGGCCTCGTCCATGAAGCGCTCGATGGCGCCGGGCCAGGCCTCCACGTCACCGATGGGGTCTCCGCTGGCGAGCATCACGCCGGAGACCACCCGGTAGGTCACCGCCGCCTTGCCGCTGGGCGAGAAGACGACCGCCTTGTCGCGGCGGAGCGCGAAGTGGCCGAGGGAGTCACGGCTGCCGTGCCGGTCCAGCAGCGCGCGGAGCCTGACCTCGTCGTCCTCGGTGAGACGGGCGGCGGGGTGCTCGGGGCGGAAGGCGAGGTAGACGGTGGTGACGGCGGTCAGCCAGCCGAGGGCGCCGAGGGAGAAGGCGACCGTCCAGGTGGTGGGTCCCGCGTAGTCCACGGGGCCCTCGAAGCCGACGAGGCCGTACAGGACGTGGCTGATGCGGTCGGCCAGGCTCGGGTCGCCGATCATGCGGTTCTCGTGGACGCTGACGATGAGGAGACCGAGGACGAGGGAACCGGCGCCCATGAGGACGAAGTTGGCGAGCGCGCGCCACCGGCTGCGCGGATCGGGCAGGGCCGCGAACTCGTCGCGGTGGCGCAGCAGCGGTGCGAGCAGCGCCGCCGAGATGACGACGCCGATCAGTGAGTGCCGGTACGCGAACTGCGCGACGGCTCCCAGCGGGAGCAGGACCACCGCGGCCCGCCAGGCCCGGCGCTTGCGGCGCCGCAGCCCGTGGGCGAGCAGCAGCAGGAGTACGCCGGCGCTGAGCGACAGGGCCGCGGCGAACGGGCCGAACGAGCCGGGCAGCACCTCGGCGAGGGCGTGCATACGGCTGTGACGGAAGCGCGGGAAGACGCCCGCGGCGATGTCCAGGAGACCGACGAGCGTGCAGGCCCTGGCGATCAGGGCGGGGACGGCGTCGGGGCTCGGACCGCGAAGTATGCGCCGCGTCCGTCCTGTTCGGCTCGGAACCTCGCCCGACAATTCCCCATCTATCCTGACAGACATCGCATCCCGTAGTTCTGCGAGAGACCTTGAATCCGGTGCCATTCCGGCATCCGGCGACATTGCGCCCTCTAGGACGGTGTCTTGGGGACACAGGTTCACTCGTCTCCGGAAAGCCGGTTCAAAAGGCAAGGAAAGTCCAGGGCAAGGCCTCGCGAAGGAGCGGGACGGCCCGGGGCGGAAAGCGCGGGCGGAGCAGCTCATGGGTCTCACGAGCAACAAGGTGCTGGTACTGGCGGTCGTGCTCGCCGTCCTGCTGTTCGCGGGCACGGTGTGGTGGTGGCCGCGGCTGGCGCGGCGCACCTGGCGGGCCGTCAGCGGACGCGTGGGCCTGCTGCTGGCCACCCAGTTGGCGCTGTTCGCCTGCGTCGGGCTCGGCACCAACCAGGCGTTCGGGTTCTACGCCAGCTGGGCCGACCTGCTCGGCCAGGAGCACGGCGAGGGTGTGGTCGTGAACCACAACGGCGCGCGCGGTGCGGGTGGCGGTCCCCTCCAAGTGGTCGACACGCAGCGGGTGAACATCTCGGGCGGTTCCCGGCCCTGGACCGGCGGCCAGATCCAGAAGATCGACATCGTCGGCCGTGCGACCCGGATCGCCACACCGGCGTACGTCTATCTGCCGCCCGAGTACTTCCAGCCGCGCTACCGGACGCGGACGTTCCCCGCCGTCACCGTGCTGACCGGCTACCCCGGGACCGCCGGCGCGCTCGTCAAGGGGCTGCACTACCCGCAGACCGTGAGCCGGCTGGCCAAGAACGGCAGGATCCAGCCGATGATCCTGGTCATGCTGCGGCCGACCGTGGCGCCTCCGAGGGACACCGAGTGCGTGGACGTCCCCGGCGGACCGCAGGCCGAGTCCTTCTTCGCCAAGGACCTGCCCGAGGCCGTTTCGGCCCATTACCGGGTCGGCACGAAGCCCGGGAGCTGGGGCGTCATCGGCGACTCGACGGGCGGCTACTGCGCGCTGAAGCTGGCCGTCCACCACCCCGGGGTGTACGCCGCGGGCGCGGGCCTCTCGCCGTACTACACAGCGCCCATCGACCGCACGACGGGCGACCTCTTCCACGGCGACAAGGAACTGCGCGACAGCGCCGACCTGCGCTGGTACCTGAAGAACCGGCCCGCGCCCGACACCTCACTGCTCGTCAGCAGCAGCAGGATGGGCGAGTCCAACTACAAGAACACCCTGGGCTTCATAGACCTCGTGAAGTCGACCCGGCGGACGCGGATCTCGTCGATCATCCTCGACAGCGGCGGCCACAACTTCAACACGTGGCGGCGGGAGATCCCGGCGGCGCTCCAGTGGATGAGCGGACGGCTGGGCGCCCGCTGAGTCGGCCCGTTCCGCGGGACGCCGGCACGGCGTCCCGCGCGGTGCGGGGGGAGGTCGTCGGAGGGGGTGTGACGGGCGTGTGCCGGGTCGGCATGAATTCGGTGTCCGGCGCCGGAAAGCCGTCCCGGAGAATTGCCGCCGCCCGCTGATTCCGACGGGGTGACCGCCTCGCGGCGGCCCGAATTGATCAACGGGCGGGGGAGGCCGGTGGTTTGCGACGGCCCTTGCGGGACAAGGGACACGTCCTGTCGGCGGCCGGTACGCGACAAAGCCTCCGGGGTGGCTGTGTTTTTACCGTGCGGGGCACCACGATTCGCCTACGCGCGGTAAGTTTCTGGCCATGCCACGTGGACGCCACCGCCATTCCCCGCCCTTGCACAGGCTGCTGCCTCCTTCGGCGATCGCCGGCGTGTCGCTCGTCTGCGCCGTGGGGCCCTGGTTGTTCACGGAGCCGGCCGTGCTCCGTGTGCTGGCCGCGGGTGCCGCGGTGACGGCGGTCGCCGGTGCGGTCGTCATGCGCCGCTGGGACACCGCGGCGGGCAAACGCGTCGCCGACCTCACGCGCGCGCGGGCGAGTGACGAGTGGCGTCACGACGAGCGGGTCGCCGAACTGGAGACCGACCTCGACGAGTCGCGCGAGCTGCGCGTGAAGCTGGAGCACAAGCTGCGCGCCAAGCGCACCGAGCTGGCCGGCCTGCGCAACGAACACGCGGCGCTGCTGCGGCGGTACGCGACCGCGGAGACGGAGCGGGCGACCGCCCTGGAGGGGCGTCGGCAGCTCGCCATAGAGGCGTCGGTCCCGACGCGTGCCCTCCCGGCCGCGCGGACCGCTCCGGACGAGGCGGCCACCCCGGAACCCGTCGACCCGGCGGGGTTCTTCGGCGTCGCCGACGCTCCGGGGACGGACGGCGAGCGCGAGCGCTCCTCCGACGCCGTGGCGGCCGCGCAGGCGGACGACGCCGAGCCGGCGGAGGACCCGCGGGACGACACGAAGGACGCGACCGACTCCGCGGCTGCGGAGGCCGGCGAGTCCGTGGAGGACGCGGGGACGGCGGCCGGGGACGACGCGTCGCCCACGGGCACCGACACGACCGACTCCACCGACTCCGGCGCCGAGACCGAGGCCGACACCCACACCGACGCCGAGGCCGTTGCCGACGCCGAGAAGGCGGGTGAGGTCTTCTCGCCGGCCGGTTCGGGGCTGTTCCTGCGGGCGGGCGCCGCGCTGAGCCGGATATCGAGCGGCGCTCCGCAGAAGGAGGACGCCGCGACGGCGGCTCCCGGAGCGGTCGCCGTGGCGGAGTCCGACAACGACCCCGACGCCGACCCGGACCCCGATGCCGCGCCCGTCACGGACGCGGATGCCGAAGACGGCGCGGAGCCGGCGAGGGCCACCTCGCACGGTGCCGAGCACGGCGAGTCCGCGCTCGACGCGGCCGTGAAGGACGCGGCGGCCCGCAAGAGCGCGGCGGCCAGGCAGCGTACGACCGGCCCGAAGGCCGCGACCCGGAACAGCGAGCCCCCGAAGGGCGCTCCAAGGCGTGGGCCGGCGACACCGCCGGACGCGGGCCCCTCCACCGGACCGGGCCCGGCCTCGGGCGCCGGAGCGGAGGACGGTGGGGCGCAGGGGAAGCCCGAGGCGGTCGGCGGGCATCAGCGCGCGGCCGCCGAGGCAAAGCCTTCGCCGTCCCGCCCGGCCGCCCAGGCCACGTCGTCCGGCTCCTCCGCCCCGTCCGCAGATGTCGTACCGGCTCCGACGGCCCGGGCGCACCACCCCGCCAGGCCCGCCGAGCCCGTGAAGCGGTCCGGGCACTTCACCGTTCCGACGGCCGTCGCCGTCGTCCCGCCCACCGCGCCGGTGCGACGTCCCTCGGTCGAGGGCGGGTTCGACTTCTTCGGTACGCAGAAGGAGGCCTCCGACGCGGCCGCGATGGAGGCCGTGCAGAACGAGGACCTGGCCGATGTCGTCGGCCAGGAGGCGCTCGCCCTGCACAAGGCGGAGGCGGAGTCCGGGTTCAAGACCGCGAGCGAGGGTTCGCTCGGGGCCGGCCAGGTCATCGACCTGACCGCGCATGACGAGACCGAGCAGATCGACGTGGCGGGGCTGCGGAGCGCGGCTTCCTGAGCCGCTCGCACATCCGACGCCGGTGACGCGGTGAGGGCAGTGGCACGACGCCACTGCCCTCACCGCTGTCCCCACCCGGATACCCCGAGCACGCGCGCGTGGCGCTCTCTCCGGCAACGCACGCGTGGCGCTCCACTCGGCCATGCGCGGGTGCGTGCCCGTGTCAGATCCCCCGCCGGGTCGGAGCCGCACGTCTTCGGATCCTCCGCCGGGTCGGAGCCGCACGCCGTCGGTTCCGATCGTTCGTCCGGCCGGACCCGCACACCGGCAGACCTCTCCCTGCCGGACCCGCACACCGGCAGGCCCTCCCGGCCGGACCCGCACGCCCGTCGGATCCTCCGCCCCGTCAGGCCATCCACCGGTCCGGTCGGGCCTCCCGACGCCCCGTGCGGGAACGGTCCGCCTGCGCCTGGAGCAGTTCCCTCGCCTCCTCGGTGTCGCGCAGCCGTACCGTCACCGTCTTGCCCGCGCCCGTGTCGACGTGCACGTCGGCGAGCCCCTTGAACCGCTCCCAGGGCCCCTGCGTCAGCCGGACGCTCTGCACCTTCGCGTGCGGGACCAGGGAGAGGCTGCGCCGCAGCAGGCCGTGCCGCGCCGCGAAGACCGCGCCGGTGACGGCCATTCCCTGGCCGCGCCACCAGAACGGCAGACACCAGCGGGCCCGCCGCGGGGGCCGGTCCAGGGACACCGGGACGGTCACCCCGGGCAGCACCGCGGCGATCACGGCCTCGGCCACCTCGCGCGGGGCGACCGGCACCAGGACCGAGTTCGACGATCCCGCCACGTCCAGTTCGACGCGGACCCAGCCGCGCCGCCGCCAGAGCAGCGGCTCGACGATCCGCACGGTCTGCACCCGGCCGGGCGGCACCGTCTCGTGCGTACGGTCCAGGAGTCCGTGGTCGATGCGCAGCCCGTCGGGGGACTCGCCCACCGTCCAGTCGTACTCGCCGACGAAGCGCCCCACGCTGCTCGCGCCGGCCGCGCCGAGCAGCGGGATGCCGGTCGCGAGGACCGTCCACACGCTGTGCGTGGCGAACCACAGCAGCGGCGGGACGACGAGTGCGGCGGCCAGCGAGCCCCAGGTCGCGCCGGTCAGCAGCAGGGAGACGGCGAGGACGCCGGGCGGCACGTGCAGCAGTTGGCGTACCGGTGCCTCGCCGACCTCGCGGGCCGCCTCGGGTGTGAACCCGGCCGCGCGGGCGAGGAGCACGGCACGGAGCTTGCGGGCCTCGCCCTCGCCCAGGTAGGCCAGTTCGTCCTTCTTGTCCGCCCCGACGACGTCGAGTTTCAGCTTGGCGACGCCCGCGACGCGGGCCAGCAGCGGCTGGGTGACGTCGACGGCCTGGAGCCGGTCGAGGCGGATGTGCGCGGTGCGGCGGAACAACAGCCCGGTACGGATGCGCAGTTCCGTGTCCGTCACCGCGAAGTGGGTGAACCACCAGCTCAGGAAGCCGTAGAGGGCGGCGCCCGGCACGATCACGGCGAGCCCGACGAGCAGCGCCGTCGTGGTGAGCCGGGTCAGCTGTTCCTGCGCCTGGTTGGGGTCGTGGACGGCCCAGCCGGCGATGACGGCGACGGGCGCCCAGGCACGCCGGAACGGGGTCACGGGATGCAGCCGCCGCTCGGACAGCGGCTCCTGCCCGGCCATGGAGCCCTCGTCCGGCAGCGCGGCCGTGGCGGCCGGACCCCCGGGCACGGCGGGCGGGGGGCCCGAGGGGCCCGGGGAGGCCGTGCTCACAGGCCCGCCGATCGGGCCTCGCCGAGTTCGGTCAGCCGGTCGCGCAGCCGCTCCGCCTCGGCCGGGTCCAGCCCGGGGATGCAGGCGTCGGTCGCCGCGGCCGCCGTGTGCAGCTGCACGCTGGCGAGCCCGAAGTGCCGCTCGACCGGCCCGGAGGTCACCTCGACCAGTTGCATGCGCCCGTACGGCACCACGGTCTCCTCGCGCCACAGCACGCCCCGGCTGATCAGCAGGTCGTCGGCGCGCTCGGCGTACCGCCAGGAGCGCCAGTTGCGGCCCAGCATGCGCCAGCCCCACCCGGCCAGGGCGAGCGGGACCAGCGCGAACAGCGCCCAGCCGGTGCCCGCGAACACGCCGAGGAGCACGCCGACGGCGATCGTCAGCAGCCCCAGCCACACCACCAGCAGCAGCCGGCGCATCCGCAGCAGACCCGGAGGCAGTCCGGTCCACACCGGTTCGGGCGTCGCGTTCTCGGTGGTCTCCGTGCTCCCCGTCTCCATGGGGCAAGCGTACGTACGACAGACTGTGTCCATGACTCCCACGACGGAGACCATGGTCGGTATCGGCGGCGCCGCGGAGAGCACCGACATGGTGCTCAACATCGGCCCCCAGCACCCGTCCACGCACGGCGTGCTGCGGCTCAGGCTCGTGCTCGACGGCGAGCGGATCCAGCACGCGGAGCCGGTCGTCGGCTACATGCACCGCGGCGCGGAGAAGCTCTTCGAGGCGCGCGACTACCGCCAGATCATCATGCTGGCCAACCGCCACGACTGGCTGTCCGCCTTCTCGAACGAGCTGGGTGTGGTCCTCGCCGTGGAGCGGATGCTCGGCATGGAGGTGCCCGCGCGCGCGGTGTGGACCCGCACGCTCCTCGCCGAGCTGAACCGCGTCCTCAACCACCTGATGTTCCTGGGGTCCTATCCCCTGGAGCTGGGCGGGATCACCCCGATCTTCCACGCCTTCACGGAGCGCGAGGAACTGCAGCACGTCATGGAGGAGATCTCCGGCGGCCGCATGCACTACATGTTCAACCGGGTCGGCGGCCTCAAGGAGGACCTCCCCGCCGGATGGGCCACCCGCGCGCGTGCCTCCGTCGCCGCGCTGCGCTCGCGGATGAGCGTGTACGACGACCTGGTGCTCGGCAACGAGATCTTCCGGGGGCGGACCCGCGGTGTGGGCACCCTGTCCGCGGAGGCCGTGCACGCCTACGGAGTGAGCGGTCCCGTCGCGCGCGCCTCCGGTGTGGACTTCGACCTGCGCCGTGACGAGCCCTACCTGGCGTACGGCGAACTGCGGGACACCCTGCGGGTCGTCACCCGGCAGGAGGGCGACTGCCTGGCCCGCTTCGAGTGCCTCCTGGAGCAGACGCACGTCTCCCTGGACCTCGCGGACGCCTGCCTCGACCGCCTCGCCGAGCTGCCGCCCGGGCCGATCAACCAGCGGCTGCCCAAGGTGCTGAAGGCGCCCGAGGGACACACCTACGCGTGGACCGAGAACCCGCTCGGCATCAACGGCTACTACCTCGTCAGCAAGGGCGAGAAGACGCCGTACCGGCTGAAACTGCGGTCCGCGTCGTTCAACAACATCCAGGCGCTCACCGAGCTGCTGCCCGGCACGCTGGTCGCCGACATGGTGGCGATCCTCGGATCACTGTTCTTCGTCGTCGGGGACATCGACAAGTAGGGCCCCGAAGGGGTCGCCGTCCGCCGGGACGGCGTCGCGGGCGTCCCCGAGGCCGACGGGACGGATCAGCCAGCCGAAGTCGCCGAGGCCCCCCGGCGCGGTGAGTTCCGCCGCCGCCCCGGCGCCCGCGAGAGCGCGGACGTAGCCGGCCGGGTCCGTCGACGCGAGCGTGAGCGGGGGGCGCGCGCCGCTCACGCCCAGCGCCCGAAGCGCCGCGCGCTGCGTCGTCACGTGTCCTCCGGCCCGTGCGCACGCGTCCAGCGCCACATGCGCGGTGATGTCGCACGAACCGTCCGGCACCGGTGCCGTCTCCCGTCCGTCCCGGAAGCCGGTGAGGGTCCCGAAGGGCGGTCGCCGTCCGGCGGAGTGTGCGTAGTCGACGGCGACGGCGAGCCCCCGGTCGAGCGAGCCCACGGCGTCGGCCCAGGCCAGGTCGCGGGGCAGCCCGATCTCGGCGCGGGAGCCTTCGGAGGGGGCGGCGGACGGCGTCCACCACCAGGTGCGCAGCCATTCCGCGTCCGCGCCGCCGACGGGCTCCCCGAGGCGTTCGGAGCCGTCGGCGCCCACGAGGACCCGCCGCGGCACTCCCTCCGCGTCCGTCTCGGCGACGTCGACCGGCACGTTGTCCAGCCATTCGTTGGCGAAGAGCAGCCCGGTGACCGCGCGCGGCGGCTCGGCGAGCCAGCTGATCCGGGCGTCCAGACCGGCGGGCCGGGCGGCGCGCTCGACGGCGTAGGCGCGCACGCGGGCGGCCACCTCGGCGGGGAGGGCGGCGAGGACGCCGGCCGCCAGCTCACCGCGGCCCGCCGCCATGTCGACGAACGCCAGCTCCCCGGGCCGGCCGAGCGCCACGTCGAGACGGCACAGCAGCCGTGCCACGGCCCCCGCGAAGAGCGGTGAGGCGTGCACCGAGGTCCGGAAGTGTCCCGCGGGCCCCTCGGGCCCGCGGTAGAAGCCGGAGGGCCCGTACAGCGCCTCTTCCGTCGCCTCACGCCACCCGCGCCACGTGCCGTTCTCCCTGGGGCCTGTCGTCGCTCTCACCGGCCCACACTAAGCGCCGGGCAGGGGAGGGCCTCCACCTTGGGGAGTACGAGGGGCGGTCCCGGATCGGTCCTCGGGTTGACCCCTGCACGCTGCACGCTTCCCTACTCTGGGTTACGTGCAGCGCCTCTATGACTTTCTCCGCAGGCACCCGACATGGGTCGACAGCTTCTGGGCCGTCGCCCTGCTCGGGATCACCGGCGTGAACATCGTCAGTGTCGACGGGGCCGCGGACCACCACGGGTCGGTCGCCGAGACGCTGCCCATCGCCTTCTTCCTGTGTGTGGTGGTCGCGCTGCGCCGCCGTATGCCGGAGAAGATGCTCGTCCTGGCCGCGGTCATGGGCTTCGTGCAGCTCGTCGTCGACGTCGAGGTGATGACCGCCGACTTCGCGATGCTGGTGATCATCTACACGGTCGCCGCGGACGGCGCGCGCTGGGCGTCGCGGTTCGCGCTGGCCGGCGGCCTGTGCGCGGGCACGCTCGCGCAGCTCCGCTGGCCGGCGAACGAGTCGGGTGCCCTGGGCGGCGTCCTCATAGCGATCTTCCAGACCGTTCCGTTCGCGCTCGCCTGGGTGCTCGGCGACTCCATCCGCACCCGCCGGGCGTACCTCGCCCAGCTGGAGGAACGCGCGGCCCGGCTGGAGAAGGAGCGCGAGGCGCAGGCCAAGGTGGCGGTCGCCGCCGAGCGTGCCCGCATCGCCCGTGAGCTGCACGACGTCGTCGCGCACAACGTCTCGGTGATGGTGGTGCAGGCCGACGGCGCCGCGTACGTCATGGACACCGCGCCGGACCAGGCCAAAAAGGCCCTGGAGACCATCTCCGGGACCGGCCGGCAGGCCCTCGCCGAGATGCGCCGCCTGCTCGGCGTCCTGCGCACCGGCGAGCACCAGGAGGGCGGCGAGTACGTGCCGCAGCCCGACGTCGAGCAGCTCGACGACCTGATCGAGCAGTGCCGCGTCTCCGGTCTCCCCGTCGACTTCAAGGTGGAGGGGACCCCGCGACCGCTGCCCAGCGGCGTGGAGCTGACGGCGTACCGCATCGTGCAGGAGGCGCTCACCAACACCCGCAAGCACGGGGGGCCGAACGCGGGGGCGAGCGTCCGCCTGGTCTACTTCGACGACGGCCTCGGCCTGCTCGTCGAGGACGACGGCAAGGGCGCGCCCCACGAGCTGTACGAGGAGGGGGGCGCCGACGGGCAGGGCCACGGCCTGATCGGCATGCGCGAGCGCATCGGCATGGTCGGCGGCACCCTGGACGCGGGGCCGCGGCCGGGTGGAGGCTTCCGCATCAGCGCCCTGCTGCCGCTCAAGCCGGCCCACTGACACCTGTACACACGCTTGATCCATAGGTTGATCCGTAGGTTGATCCGTACGGTGACCCGTACGAAGTGAAAGGACCCCGATGGCGATCCGCGTGATGCTCGTCGACGACCAGGTGCTGCTGCGCACCGGCTTCCGGATGGTGCTCGATGCCCAGCCGGACATGGAGGTCGTGGCCGAGGCGGGCGACGGCGTCGAGGCCCTCCAGGTGCTGAGCGCCACCGCGGTCGACGTCGTGCTCATGGACGTCCGCATGCCGAAGCTGGACGGCGTGGAGACGACCCGCCGTATCTGCTCGGACCCGAACCCGCCGAAGGTGCTGATCCTCACCACCTTCGACCTCGACGAGTACGCCTTCTCCGGGCTGAAGGCGGGCGCCTCCGGCTTCATGCTCAAGGACGTGCCGCCCGGCGAGCTGCTCGCCGCCATCCGGTCCGTGCACAGCGGGGACGCGGTCGTCGCGCCGTCCACCACGCGGCGGCTGCTCGACCGGTTCGCTCCGATGCTGCCCAACACGGGCAAGGAGCCGCAGCACAAGGGGCTGGAGCGGCTCACCGAGCGGGAGCGCGAGGTGATGATCCTCGTCGCGCAGGGTCTGTCGAACGGCGAGATCGCGGCGCGGCTCGTCCTGTCCGAGGCCACCGTGAAGACCCATGTGGGGCGCATCCTCACGAAGCTGGGGCTGCGCGACCGGGTCCAGGTCGTCGTCCTCGCGTACGAGACGGGGCTGGTGCGGGCCGGCGGGCTCGGCTGACCGTACGGCGCACCGGGCCAGGCGTGACCGGGGCGTGACCGGCGGCCACTAGGGTCTGCGCATGCTCCTGTGGATCAACGGCCCCTTCGGGGGCGGCAAGACACAGACCGCACACGAGATCCAGCGCCGGCTGCCCGGCAGTGTCATCTGCGACCCGGAACATCCCGGCTTCGGTCTGCGCCGGATGCTGCCGCCCGAACTGCGCGGCGACTTCCAGGACTTGGTGTCCTGGCGGCAGGGCGTCGTCGAGGTGCTCGACCTCGCGCTCGGCAAGCACGACGGTGTGGTCATCGCGCCCATGACGGTGACCGATCCGCGGCACTTCGCGGAGACGGTCGGCCGCCTTCGCGAACTGGGCCACGACGTCCGGCACTTCACGCTGCTGGCCGAGCGGGAGACCGTCCTGGCGCGGCTGCGCGAGCGCGGCTTCGGGCGGCTCCTGCGGTACGTCGCCGGGAAGGACGCCCCGCTGCGGCACGAGAGTTGGGCCGTGGAGCGGCTCGACCACTGCCTGGAGCGGCTGCGCGAACCGGAGTTCGCCGAGCATCTGTGGACCGACCAGGCGACCGTCGCGAGGACCGCCGACCGGATCGCGGTGCTCGCGGGACTGACGCTCACGCCGAACCGCGAGGGGGCCGTCCGCGGGCGCCTGCGGCGTGCGTGGACGAGCGCGCGCCACATCCGCTTCGACTGACCCCCGGCGCCCGTCCGGGCGATCCCCTCCGCCCGGCCGCCCGCGGGCGGCCCTACCGCAGCAGGCCTTCCAGGAAGTCGCTGCCCAGCCGTGCCACCACGCCGACGTCGAGCTGGTGCAGCACGTACCGGCCGCGCCGCCGGGTGGTGATCAGGCCCGCCTTCTTGAGCACGCCGAGGTGCCGGGATATCTCCGGCGCGGTCATGCCGTGCACCTGCGCCAGCTCGCCGGTGGTGTACGCGCTGCGCGCCAGGTGACGGCAGATGCGCATCCGGACCGGGTGGGAGAGGGCGGTCATGCGCAGGGTGAGCTGCTCGACGGAGGGCGGGACGGCGAGGTCGGGGGAGCTGACGGGGTAGTGCAGCACGGGCTGCCACCGGTAGCGGTGCAGGACCATCAGGTGCGGGCGGCCGAGGCTGGTGGGGACGAGGAGCAGACCGTCGTCCGCCGTGACCGTGTGCCCCTCGGTCAGCTTGTCGACGACGATGCGCCCCGCCGTCTCGTCCAGCGACAGCGCGGAGGACACGGAGGACAGCGTCTCGGCCAGGCCCCTGCGGCGGAGCAGCTCGGTCCGGTGCCGGGCCTCGGCGGCCAGTGGGTGCCGCAGCCGGGACCACGTCTCCGCGAAGAAGGCCTCGTCGCAGTCCTCCAGGAACTGCCGCAGCCAGGCCCGCACACCGGGCGGGTCCGTCAGCAGCCGCTCGGTGAACCGCGTCTGCTGCGGGCCGCGCGAGGCGGCCAGGTCGACGGCCCTGCGGCGCACCTCGGGGTCGTCGAGGGCGTGCGGTCCCGCCGAGCTGTACGCCAGCGCCGAGGTGAACTCCAGGGCCGTGTCGACGAACTGCTCGTCGGTGAGGTTGTCGAGCAGGTCCAGGTCCTCGGCGAGCGTCCCGCCCGGCATGGTGGCCCCGCCGGGGATGCCCGCGCACGGCAGGAACAGGTCCGAGAACGTCGTACGCCACAGGAAGTCCGCCTCGCACATACGGTCCGCGAGGTGCGGGTCGAGCCCGGCGGTCACGCCGGTCACCCAGCCCTGGAGCCCGGGGTGGTGGGCCGGCTCCGCGAGCGCGTGCAGCGCCATGCCCAGCTCGGCCAGCGGGGACGGCACGAAACTGATCCGCTCCGGCCGCAGCCCGCCGATGTCGATACGCACGCTCATGCCCCCATGGTGCACCCCGCCACCGACAACGGCCGCCGTCGATCGACCGTGGCCGTCAATCGACGCGACACCCGTCGTGATGAGGCGCAACCTGGGACGAGCAGGGCACTTCGCGCGGACCTTCGGATCCCGTCACCGTCCCGAGAGGCGATCCGTCATGAGCATCACCCAGCAGTACCTCCTGGACACCTACCGCGCCGCGCAGCACGGGGAGCCCGCCCCTCCGGCACCGGGCGCCCACGACGCCGAGACCGTGCGCGAGCTGCGTGAGTACCGGCGTTTCCGGGCGGTCGTGGCAGGGCGCCCGGCGCGGGGACGGATCCGGGGCGCCCTGGGCCGGTGGCTGCACGGAGGACGCCACCACCCGGCCTGTTGAGCCCTGAGCCCTGAGCGCTGAGCGCTGAGCGCTGAGCCGGGGCCCGTCGCGGCCTCCCGGTGACCGCGACGGGCAGTCGCTTCACGAACTCGCGGGCAGTCGCTTCACGAACTCGCGGACGGCCGCCTTCACGTCGTCCGCCGTCCACTCCATGCCCGGCCCCGCCACGGTGACCTCGGTGAGCGAGAGGCCCGGGCCTCCGGGTGCCCAGCCCTGGCCGAACAGGCCCGTCCGGGTCTCCTCCGTCTGCAGCAGCGCCGCGTCCCCGAGGACGTCCGGGTCGTACGGCAGCCAGACCTGGAACTGGTGGGTGTGCGGCACCTCCGGGTGGACGCGGGCCCACGGCACCCCGGCCTCGGCGAGCCCCTCGCGCAGGGCGGTCGCCACCACGCGCGCGTGGGCGACGTACTCCGGCAGCCGGGGCAGTTCCCGCTCCAGGCCGATCAGGGCGGACAGGACGGTCGGGAACTGCTGGATGATCATGCCGCCGTACCGGTGCCGCCAGGTCTTCGCCTCGTCGATGAGCGTCCTGGGGCCGGCGATCGCCGCGCCGCCGAAGCCGTCGAGGGACTTGTAGAACGACACGTACACGCTGTCCGCGAGGCCCGCGATCTCGTCGAGGGGGCGGCCGAAGTGCGGGGTGCACTCCCAGAGGCGGGCCCCGTCGAAGTGGACCACCGCGTCGCGTTCGCGGGCGGCCTCGACCACCTCGGTCAGCTCCTCCCAGGTGGGCAGGACGAAACCGGCGTCCCTGAGCGGCAGTTCCAGCAGCAGCGCGCCGAACGGCTCGGGGAAGTCCCGTACCTCCTCGGCGGTCGGCATCCGCGACTCGTCCGTCAGACGCACCGGGCGCAACCCGCTGACCTGGCTGAACGCGTGCCGCTCATGGACCTCGGGATGGTTGAGGGCGTGCAGGGCGACCGTCGGGTTCCCGGTGCGGCCGGCCCAGCAGCGCAGCGCGATCTGCTGGGCCATGGTGCCGGTCGGGAAGAACGCCGCGGCCTCCTTGCCCAGCAGCCCGGCGACGCGCTCCTCCAGGGCCTCGACGATGCCGTCGCCGTACATGTCGACCCGCCCGCCGAGGTCGTACGTCTCCTCGGCGGCCTCGCTCAGCCACGCCAGGCGCTCACGAAGGGTCTGCTGGTAGCTGGGCCGCCACAGCACCCGCTCCGCCGTCTTCCAGGCGACCGCGCGCCGCTCGAACCGCTCCTTGGGAGACAGCGGTGCCGCCGCCTCCCCGGCCTGCTCCGCAGGCTCCGTACCCGTCTCTGTCGCCCTGTCGCTCATCCCTGGATGATGTCCTGAGCCTGCCCGGCGGTCATCTTCAATTTTCCGCACGCCCGTGACCTGCGCGGATCGTGCTCGCGCGGTCGGCCGGCCGGGGTTCCGGGCCGTCCGCGGGCACCCACAGCCTGTGGACGACCGGACGCCTCCCGAGGCAATCGCGTTAACATGACGAGAAATCGTCCGGTACCCCGAGCGGACTGGAACGGAAGGCCGCCGTCGAGTGAGTATGTTCCCGCAGTCAGAGCCCAAGGACCGCCCAGCGCGGCTCGCCGTCGGCGTCGTCGGCGCAGGCCGGGTCGGCCCCGCCCTCGCCGCCGCGCTCCAGCTCGCCGGGCACCGCCCGGTGGCCGTCTCGGGCGTCTCCGACGCCTCCCGGCGCCGCGCCGCGCAGCTGCTGCCCGACGTGCCGCTGCTCTCCCCGGCGCAGGTCCTGGAGCGCTCCGAACTGGTGCTGCTGACCGTCCCGGACGACGCCCTGCCCGGGCTCGTCGAGGGCCTCGCCGAGACCGGCGCCGTCCGGCCCGGCCAGCTCGTCGTGCACACCTCCGGCCGGTACGGCGCGCGTGTCCTCGACCCGGTCCTCAGGGCGGGCGCGCTGCCGCTCGCGCTGCACCCCGCGATGACCTTCACCGGCACCGCCGTGGACGTCCAGCGGCTCGCAGGCTGCTCTTTCGGGGTCACCGCCCCCGACGAGCTGCGGCTGGCCGCCGAGGCCCTGGTGATCGAGATGGGCGGCGAGCCCGAGTGGATCGCCGAGGAGTCCCGGCCGCTCTACCACGCGGCCCTCGCGCTCGGCGCCAACCACCTGGTGACCCTGGTCGCCGAGTCCATGGAGCTGCTGCGCACCGCCGGTGTCGAGGCCCCCGACCGGATGCTCGGCCCGCTGCTGGGCGCCGCGCTGGACAACGCCCTGCGATCGGGCGACGCGGCCCTGACCGGCCCCGTCGCGCGCGGCGACGCCGGCACGGTCGCCGCGCACGTCGCCGAACTGCGCGAGCACGCCCCGCAGACCGTCGCCGGCTACCTCGCGATGGCCCGCGCGACCGCCGACCGCGCGCTCGCCCACGGACTGCTCAAGCCGGAACTCGCCGAGGACCTCCTGGGGGTACTCGCCAACGGAGCGGACGGGACCCAGGGGACCGAGGGAGACACCCGATGACCACCGCCCTGCTGCGCACCGCCGACGAGCTGCACGCGCGCGCCCGCACGGGCCGCCGAGCCGTCGTCATGACGATGGGCGCACTCCACGAGGGCCACGCCACCCTGGTGCGCGCCGCCCGTGAGATCGCGGGTGACGACGGCGAGGTCGTCGTGACCGTCTTCGTGAACCCCCTCCAGTTCGGGCAGGGCGAGGACCTCGACCGCTACCCCCGCACCCTCGACGCCGACCTGAAGATCGGCGAACTGGCCGGTGCGGACGTCGTGTTCGCGCCCGCCGTGGACGAGGTCTACCCCGGCGGCGAACCGCAGGTCCGGATCTCCGCCGGGCCGATGGGCGAGCGCCTGGAGGGCTCCGCGCGGCCGGGACACTTCGACGGCATGCTCACCGTCGTCGCCAAGCTGCTGCACCTCACCCGCCCGGACGCCGCGCTGTTCGGGCAGAAGGACGCCCAGCAGCTGGCGCTGATCCGGCGCATGGTCCGCGACCTGAACTTCGGCGTGGACATCGTCGGCGTGCCCACCGTGCGCGAGGAGGACGGCCTCGCCCTCTCCAGCCGCAACCGCTACCTGGCGGCGGCCGAGCGGCACACCGCGCTCGCCCTCTCGCAGGCCCTGTTCGCGGGCCGCGACCGGCACGCCGCGCAGGAGGCGCTGCGCGCCCGGGCCCGCGAGGTGCCCGCCACGCGCGCGCGTGCCGAGGCCCTGAGCGCCCTGGGCGAGTCCCGGGCCGCGGCCGACGCGCACGCCGTCGCGAAGGCCGCCCCCGGCGGACCCGTCGGGGTCCGCTCGGCCGCCCGGCTCGTCCTCGACGAGGCGGCCCGCATGAACCCGCCGCTGACCCTGGACTACCTGGCTCTCGTCGACCCCTCCGACTTCACCGACGTCCAGGACGACTTCACCGGCGAGGCGGTCCTCGCCGTCGCCGCCCGGGTCGGGACGACCCGGCTGATCGACAACATCCCCCTCACCTTCGGAGCCGCCTCGTGACCGGCAAAGGCACAGGTTCAGACAGCGCTACGGGCACCGGCATACGCCTGCACGCGCCCGCCCCCGGCTGGGCCCTCACCGCGGACGTCGTGGTCGTGGGCTCCGGCGTCGCCGGCCTGACCACGGCCCTGCGCTGCGAGGCCGCGGGGCTGCGCACCGTCGTCGTCACCAAGGCCCGCCTCGACGACGGCTCCACCCGCTGGGCGCAGGGCGGCATCGCCGCGGCCCTCGGCGACGGCGACACCCCCGAGCAGCACCTCGACGACACCCTCGTCGCGGGTGCCGGCCTGTGCGACGAGGAGGCGGTGCGCATCCTCGTCACCGAGGGCCCCGACGCGGTCCGCCGGCTCATCGCGACCGGCGCGCACTTCGACGAGTCCTCCGAGGGCGGCCTCGAACTCACCCGGGAGGGCGGTCACCACCGCCGGCGCATCGCGCACGCGGGCGGCGACGCCACGGGTGCCGAGATCTCCCGGGCCCTGGTCGAGGCGGTCCGCGAGCGGAGCCTGGCCACGGTCGAGAACGCGCTCGTCCTCGACCTCCTCACCGACGCCGAGGGCCGCACGGCGGGCGTCACCCTGCACGTCATGGGAGAGGGCCAGCACGACGGCGTGGGCGCCGTGCACGCCCCCGCCGTGGTCCTCGCCACCGGCGGCATGGGCCAGGTCTACTCCGCGACCACCAACCCGTCCGTCTCCACGGGCGACGGCGTGGCCCTCGCCCTGCGCGCGGGCGCCGAGGTCTCCGACCTCGAATTCGTCCAGTTCCACCCGACGGTGCTGTTCCTCGGGGCCGACGCGGAGGGCCAGCAGCCGCTGGTCTCCGAGGCGGTCCGCGGCGAGGGCGCCCACCTGGTCGACGCGGACGGCGTGCGCTTCATGGTCGGCCAGCACGAACTGGCCGAGCTGGCGCCCCGCGACATCGTCGCCAAGGGCATCACGCGCCGCATGCAGGAGCAGGACGCCGAGCACATGTTCCTCGACGCCCGGCACTTCGGCGCCGACATGTGGGAGCACCGCTTCCCGACCATCCTCGCCGCCTGCCGGGCCCACGGCATCGACCCCGTCACCGAGCCCGTCCCGGTCTCCCCGGCCGCGCACTACGCCTCCGGAGGCGTACGGACCGACGCCCGCGGCCGCACCACCGTCCCCGGTCTGTACGCGTGCGGCGAGGTCGCCTGCACCGGCGTCCACGGCGCCAACCGGCTCGCCTCGAACTCGCTGCTGGAGGGCCTGGTCTACGCGGAGCGCATCGCCGCCGACATCGCGGCGGGCAGCGCCGAGGACGGCCTCCACGCGCGCGTGCCCGAGGCGGTCCCGCATCCGGAGAAGCCCGCGCACCCGCTGCTCGCCCCGGAGGCCCGGTTCGCGATCCAGCGGATCATGACCGGCGGCGCCGGCGTGCTGCGCTCCGCCGAGTCCCTCGCGACCGCGGCCGACCAGCTCCAGCGCCTGCACGGCGAGGCGCGGGAGGCCCTCGACGAGAACGGCAAGACCTCCGAGCCGGGCGTCGACACCTGGGAGGCGACCAACCTGCTGTGCGTGGCCCGCGTCCTGGTCGCCGCCGCCCTCCTCCGTGAGGAGACCCGCGGCTGCCACTGGCGCGAGGACCACGCGGACCGGGACGACACGGACTGGCGCCGCCACATCGTCGTACGGCTGAATCCCGACCGGACACTCGCGGTCCGGACCACCGATACCGCAGACTTCCCCCCGACGACCCGGCAGCCTCGTCAGGCGCCCCCGTCCCGTCCCCAGGAGCAGTGACCGAAGTGAGCACCCCCGACCTTCCCCTCGTCCAGAGCGGTGGCTGCGGCGACGGCTGCGGCTGCGGCGCCGAAACGGACGAGGAGTACCTGGAGTGCGGCCTCGACCCCGCGCTCGCCCAGCTCCTCGCCGACGCCGGACTCGACCCCCTCGAGGTCGAGGACATCGCCAACGTGGCGATCCAGGAGGACCTCGACCACGGGGTGGACGTGACGAGTGTCGCGACCGTCGCCGAGGACGCCGTGTCCACCGGTGACTTCACCGCCCGGGACGCGGGCGTCGTCGCGGGCCTGCGGGTCGCCGAGGCGGTGCTCTCCGTGGTCTGCACGGACGAGTTCGAGGTCGAGCGGCACGTCGAGGACGGCGACCGCGTCGAGGCCGGCCAGACCCTGCTCAGCGTCACCACCCGCACCCGTGACCTGCTCACGGCCGAGCGCAGCGCGCTCAACATCCTGTGCCGCCTTTCCGGCATCGCGACCGCCACGCGCGCGTGGGCGGACGCCCTGGAGGGAACCAGCACCCGCGTGCGGGACACCCGCAAGACGACGCCGGGCCTGCGCTCGCTGGAGAAGTTCGCCGTGCGCTGCGGCGGCGGCGTCAACCACCGCATGTCCCTCTCGGACGCCGCGCTGGTCAAGGACAACCACGTGGTCGCCGCGGGCGGCGTGGCCCAGGCGTTCAAGGCCGTGCGGGAGGCCTTCCCGGACCTCCCGATCGAGGTCGAGGTCGACACCCTGGACCAGCTCCGTGACGTCGTGGAGGCGGGCGCCGACCTGATCCTTCTGGACAACTTCACGCCCGCCGAGTGCGAGAAGGCCGTCGGCGTCGTCGAGGGCCGCGCCCTCCTGGAGGCGTCCGGCCGGCTGACCCTCGCCGACGCCGCGACGTACGCGGGGACGGGCGTCGACTTCCTGGCCGTGGGCGCGCTCACGCACTCCTCGCCGATCCTGGACATCGGCCTCGACCTGCGAGCGGCGGAGTAACCCCGGCCATGCTGCTGACCATCGACGTAGGCAACACCCACACGGTCCTCGGTCTCTTCGACGGGGAGGAGATCGTCGAGCACTGGCGCATCTCCACCGACTCGCGCCGCACCGCCGACGAGCTCGCCGTGCTGCTCCAGGGCCTCATGGGCATGCACCCGCTGCTCGGCGAGGAACTCGGCGACGGCATCGACGGCATCGCGATCTGCGCCACCGTCCCGTCCGTGCTGCACGAGCTGCGCGAGGTGACGCGGCGCTACTACGGCGATGTCCCCGCCGTCCTCGTCGAGCCCGGCGTCAAGACCGGCGTGCCGATCCTCACGGACAACCCGAAGGAGGTCGGCGCCGACCGGATCATCAACTCCGTCGCGGCCGTCGAGCTCTACGGGGGACCGGCGATCGTCGTCGACTTCGGCACGGCGACCACGTTCGACGCCGTCAGCGCGCGCGGCGAGTACATCGGCGGCGTCATCGCGCCCGGCATCGAGATCTCCGTCGAGGCGCTCGGTGTCCGGGGCGCGCAGCTCCGCAAGATCGAGGTGGCCCGGCCGCGCTCGGTGATCGGCAAGAACACCGTCGAGGCCATGCAGTCCGGGATCATCTACGGGTTCGCCGGCCAGGTCGACGGCGTCGTGAACCGCATGGCGCGCGAGCTCGCGGAGGACCCCGAGGACGTCACCGTCATCGCCACGGGCGGCCTCGCCCCCATGGTCCTCGGCGAGTCCTCGGTGATCGACGAGCACGAACCGTGGCTGACCCTGATCGGTCTGCGCCTGGTCTACGAGCGCAACGTCTCCCGCATGTGAGCCTCCGGGGTCCGGCCGTCCGCCGGACCCCGGCCCCGCTCGGAAATCCCGCGGAACCGGCCGGCCCGCGCCGCGCCCCTTTCCGAATGCGGCTCCTTTCGGCGTCCGCGACTCTTCGCGCGATGTGTTCCCGGTGTCCCGCGCCGGCGTTCTCGCGGACTTCTCCGGAGAGTTCCCGTGAACCCGTTCTCCGGAGTTCTTCCGTGACCGCCCCCGAACGGGACGCGCCATATTTCTTTCGCTATGCGGCTTTTGTCTGATTAGCGCGTATCGTCACCGCATGCCTACGCCTTACGGATCCCACGGCGGCATGGCGTTCGGTGCGGAGGAGCTGCGTGTGCTCCGTCGCGCTCTCGCCCTTGCCCTGCACCCCAGTCCCGTCTCGGCCGAGGACGTCCAGGACTGCCATCGCCTCGCCGAGTCGGTCGACGAGGCGCTCCAGGAGGGGGTCAGGCTCCGGGCCTTCCTGCTGGCGGACCTCTCCCGCTACCGTGCCGCGCTGCCGGGCACCGTCGGCGGCTACCTCGTCCTCCTGGAGGACGTCCTCGCGGCCGGCTACCGGCCGAACGCCGACGACCTCGCGGCGCTGCGCGCACTGCGCGGCAACCCCACCGCGGCCGCCCTGCTGGACCGCTGCCGGGTCCTCGCCGAGCAGGACGTGCGCGCCCGGCTCGCGGGCCGCTCGGTCGCCGCGGTCCCGTCGGTGCCGTCGTCCCGCACCCGGCTGCTGGCGCTGCCCGGAGGCCGGGCCGCCGACCGGCCGGAGAAGAAGGCCGAGCCGAAACCCCGGTCGCAGCCCCCGGCCGACACCCCCCGCACGGACCGTCCCATCCCCACCCCGGGTGAGGTCTTCCCGCCGCGCCGCAAGCCCGGCCCGCCCCCGGCGAACCCCCCGCAGCAGCTGGCGGCGGGCTGACACCGCCCTGCCGACCCCGAGGGATCGGCAGGGCGCCCCCTGGCTACTCTGGACGCATGGACTATGTCTCCGCGCTCGTGCCCCCCGTCGTGATGGCCGTCTTCTTCGTCGGGCTCATCGTGACGATCGTGAAGACCCAGGGCGGTGCCAACAAGGCCAAGGAGGACGCGGCCGTCGACGCCGTCCTCGCGCGCGCGGAAAGCGCCCAGCAGGCCTCGACCCCCAAGGACGCCGGGGTCTGACCCTCCCGGGCGCCCCCGCGGAGTCCCCGCCCGGGGCTCCGCGGCGCAGGGCCGCCCCGACGCGTACCGCGCCCTTCACGGCGTACGACTCGGACGTTTCATGTGTTTCATACGTTCTTCGAGTCGTACGCCCTTTTTGTTGACTCTCTCCCACTATTGTTCTGGACTGTGCCTCGCCCATTGGGAGAACTCGAAGACTCGGTCATGACGCGGGTGTGGAAGTGGAACCGCCCGGTGACTGTTCGGGAAGTCCTGGAAGACCTTCAACAGGAACGGTCCATCGCGTACACCACGGTGATGACCGTTTTGGACAATCTCCATCAGAAGGGCTGGGTCCGCCGCGAGGCGGAAGGCCGGGCCTATCGATATGAAGCGGTCTCCACACGAGCCGCCTACTCCGCCGCCCTCATGAACGACGCCTGGTCGCAGAGCGACAACCCGGCGGCCGCTCTCGTCGCCTTCTTCGGGATGATGAGCCAGGAACAACGGGTCGCGCTCAGCGATGCCGTACGCATGGTGCAAGGGCCCGAACTACCCGAACCCCCGGCTTCCGAAGCCGCCGAAAGGCCACCGGCGGCCGAGCCCTCCGAGGAGAACCCCGCCGCCCACGAGGACGACTCCGGGCGATAGCGTCCGCTCATGCCAGCAGAGCATCCCGCAGAGGTTCCAGCAGACCTTCCGGCACAGCATCCCGAAGTCGCCGCAAAAGCCCTCACCGTCCGGCGGGCCAGGACCAGCGATGTCGCGGCCGTACGCCGGCTCCTTGACGCGAACGTGCGACGCCGCATCCTCCTCGACAAACCCACGGTCACTCTTTACGAGGACATCCAGGAGTTCTGGGTCGCGGAACGCGACGACAACGCCGAGGTCGTCGGCTGCGGCGCGCTGCACGTGATGTGGGAAGACCTCGCGGAAGTCCGCACTCTCGCCGTGAACCCGGCGGTCAAGGGCCTCGGCGTGGGACATCAGCTGCTGGAGAAGTTGCTGCAGACCGCCCGGTGGCTGGGCGTTCGGCGGGTTTTCTGTCTGACCTTCGAAGTCGGCTTCTTCGCGAAGCACGGCTTCGTGGAGATCGGTGAGACTCCTGTCGACACCGAGGTGTACGCCGAGCTCCTGCGTTCCTATGACGAGGGCGTGGCGGAGTTCCTCGGTCTCGAACGGGTGAAACCCAACACCTTGGGCAACAGCCGGATGCTTCTGCATCTGTGATCGCCGTCGGCTATTCCGGCCGAGCGCCTTGCCCAGGGGCCCTATGTCCGAAACGCGCATGTTTCCCGGCAGTCGGTGTCCACTGAGTCTCTGCCAGGGGTTTGTGTTTTTCCAGCAAAAGCGGTTTGCTTTCCGACGTACTGCAGTACTGCATATAACAAGGGACGGCGAAACGGCGGACGCCGCGGACCCTCCTTGCCCTGAAGTTATCGATGAAAGGAAATCCAGTGGCACAGAAGGTTCAGGTCCTTCTTGTCGACGACCTCGACGGTGGCGAGGCGGACGAGACCGTGACGTTCGCGCTGGACGGCAAGACGTACGAAATCGATCTCACGACCGCCAATGCGGACAAGCTCCGTGGCCTTCTCGAGCCCTACGTGAAGGGTGGTCGTCGTACCGGAGGCCGTGCTTCGGGCGGACGCGGAAAGGCGCGCGCCACTTCCGGCGGCAGCCAGGACACCGCGCAGATCCGCGCGTGGGCCAAGGAGAACGGCTACGAGGTCAATGACCGCGGCCGCGTTCCCGCGTCCATTCGCGAGAAGTACGAAGAGGTCAACGGCTGAGCGCTCACGCGCCCCAGCCGCACCCGGTGACATTGCGTCGCCATCGTCTGTACGACGCGTACGAGATCGGGGGCGCCCCCAACGCCCCCGCCGACGGCCCCGCCGCCCAGTGCCGACAGCGTCGGCAGTGCCGGTCGCACGGCACAGCCGGGCTCGGGGGGCCGCAGCCAGCGGGCGGCCCCTCGCGGGTCCTCCCGCGTCTCCCGTCCGGCCGGCGGAGCAGGGAAACCCGGCGGCGGGGGAGCCTCGACGCTTCCGCCCCCGCCGACCGCCGTGAGGTCCAGCGCCAGGCCGCCCCACTCCAGCCAGTCGAGCAGCCCCGGCAGCTCCTCGGCGCTCCCCGCGGCCACCAGCAGTCCCATCCGGTCCCCGTGCAGAACCACCGGGGACCCGGGCCCGAGATGCCGCAGGGCCGCGAACCCCGCCTCGGCAGGCCCCTCCAGGACGTCGAAGAGCACCCCCGTCACGAGCCGCCACGGCGGACCGGGCACGGTGGCCCAGCCCAGTTCGTTCTCGTACCACTGCTGCACCGGATCGACCGGATCACCCGGGTCGAGCGGCCGACGGGGAAGGGGAACGGTGGGAACCATGCAAGGAGCAACCGCCGGAAGAGCCCCGGAGTTACGCTGGGTGTCCCCATGGGCGCACAGAGTTCCGGACAAACGGGCGTGCGGAAGCGTTCGGCGGGGCATGGGTGTTCGCCCGTAGCGGAGGGAACCGGTGCGCGCGGCATGGACTGTCCGTGCGTGCGGGTAAGACATCCCTAGTGGGAGGGGCGACACGCAGGAATCCGGCATCTCACGTTCGCCATCGGCGTACTGATGGTGAGGGTATCTGCCTGGCCTGCGGGAACATCGTCTCGCACCATCAGGTTGAGGCAGATGTCGGCGTTCGGGGTCAGGAGGCCAAGGACGGTGTCGGCAGTTGGAATGAGCGGTCCCCGCTTGCGGGACTAAGCTGCGGAAGGACAGGGAGGGGAGCGTCCCCTTACTGCCTGACCGCTCTGAGGAGCGATTAACGATGTTCGAGAGGTTCACCGACCGCGCGCGGCGGGTTGTCGTCCTGGCTCAGGAAGAAGCCCGGATGCTCAACCACAACTACATCGGCACCGAGCACATCCTCCTGGGCCTGATCCACGAGGGTGAGGGTGTCGCCGCTAAGGCCCTGGAGAGCCTCGGGATTTCGCTCGAGGCGGTCCGCCAGCAGGTGGAGGAGATCATCGGTCAGGGCCAGCAGGCCCCGTCCGGCCACATCCCCTTCACCCCCCGTGCCAAGAAGGTCCTGGAGCTGTCGCTCCGCGAGGCCCTTCAGCTGGGCCACAACTACATCGGCACGGAGCACATCCTGCTCGGCCTGATCCGTGAGGGTGAGGGCGTCGCCGCCCAGGTCCTGGTCAAGCTGGGCGCAGACCTCAACCGGGTGCGGCAGCAGGTCATCCAGCTGCTCTCCGGCTACCAGGGCAAGGAGACCGCCGGCGCCAGTGGCGGTCCCGCCGAGGGCACCCCCTCCACGTCCCTGGTCCTCGACCAGTTCGGCCGGAACCTCACCCAGGCCGCTCGTGAGTCCAAGCTCGACCCGGTCATCGGGCGCGAGAAGGAGATCGAGCGGGTCATGCAGGTGCTGTCCCGCCGTACGAAGAACAACCCGGTGCTGATCGGCGAGCCCGGCGTCGGCAAGACCGCCGTCGTCGAAGGCCTCGCGCAGGCCATCGTCAAGGGCGAGGTGCCCGAGACCCTCAAGGACAAGCACCTCTACACCCTCGACCTCGGCGCGCTGGTCGCCGGCTCCCGCTACCGCGGTGACTTCGAGGAGCGCCTGAAGAAGGTGCTCAAGGAGATCCGCACCCGCGGCGACATCATCCTGTTCATCGACGAGCTGCACACGCTCGTCGGAGCGGGTGCCGCCGAGGGCGCCATCGACGCGGCTTCGATCCTGAAGCCGATGCTGGCCCGCGGTGAGCTGCAGACCATCGGCGCGACCACGCTGGACGAGTACCGCAAGCACCTCGAGAAGGACGCGGCCCTCGAGCGCCGCTTCCAGCCGATCCAGGTGGCGGAGCCTTCCCTCCCCCACACGATCGAGATCCTCAAGGGTCTGCGCGACCGGTACGAGGCCCACCACCGCGTCTCCATCACCGACGAGGCCCTGGTGCAGGCGGCGACGCTCGCCGACCGGTACATCTCGGACCGCTTCCTGCCCGACAAGGCGATCGACCTGATCGACGAGGCGGGCTCCCGGATGCGCATCCGCCGGATGACCGCGCCGCCGGACCTCCGCGAGTTCGACGAGAAGATCGCGGGCGTCCGCCGCGACAAGGAGTCGGCCATCGACTCCCAGGACTTCGAGAAGGCGGCGTCTCTCCGCGACAAGGAGAAGCAGCTGCTGGCGGCGAAGGCCAAGCGGGAGAAGGAGTGGAAGGCCGGCGACATGGACGTCGTCGCCGAGGTCGACGGCGAGCTCATCGCCGAGGTCCTCGCCACGGCCACCGGCATCCCGGTCTTCAAGCTGACCGAGGAGGAGTCCTCGCGTCTGCTGCGCATGGAGGACGAGCTCCACAAGCGGGTCATCGGCCAGAAGGACGCCATCAAGGCGCTCTCCCAGGCGATCCGCCGTACGCGAGCGGGTCTGAAGGACCCGAAGCGTCCCGGTGGTTCCTTCATCTTCGCCGGCCCCTCGGGTGTCGGTAAGACGGAGCTGTCGAAGACCCTCGCGGAGTTCCTCTTCGGTGACGAGGACGCGCTGATCTCCCTCGACATGTCGGAGTTCAGCGAGAAGCACACGGTCTCGCGTCTCTTCGGTTCGCCCCCCGGCTACGTGGGCTACGAAGAGGGCGGTCAGCTGACCGAGAAGGTCCGTCGCAAGCCGTTCTCCGTCGTCCTCTTCGACGAGGTCGAGAAGGCCCACCCGGACATCTTCAACTCGCTGCTGCAGATCCTGGAGGACGGTCGTCTGACCGACTCCCAGGGCCGGGTCGTGGACTTCAAGAACACGGTCATCATCATGACGACCAACCTCGGCACGCGGGACATCTCCAAGGGCTTCAACCTCGGCTTCGCGGCCGTGGGCGACGTCAAGAGCAACTACGACCGGATGAAGGCCAAGGTCAACGACGAGCTGAAGCAGCACTTCCGCCCGGAGTTCCTGAACCGTGTCGACGACACGGTGGTCTTCCACCAGCTCACCGAGGAAGACATCATCCAGATCGTCGACCTCATGGTCGCGAAGGTGGACGAGCGTCTGAAGGACCGGGACATGGGCATCGAGCTCAGCCCCAGTGCCAAGTCGCTCCTCGCGAAGAAGGGCTACGACCCCGTGCTGGGCGCCCGGCCGCTGCGCCGGACCATCCAGCGCGAGATCGAGGACGTCCTCTCCGAGAAGATCCTCTTCGGCGAGCTCCGTCCCGGCCACATCGTGGTCGTCGACACGGAGGGCGAGGGCGAGACCAAGGCCTTCACCTTCCGCGGCGAGGAGAAGTCGGCACTGCCCGACGTCCCCCCGATCGAGCAGGCGGCCGGCGGCGCCGGTCCCAACCTGAGCAAGGAGGCGTAACCCCCGGGTTCGCCTGACAGGGGCTGCCCCAGGACCACGGTCCTGGGGCAGCCCCTTTCGCGTGCCCGGGCGCGGGGCGCCGTCTCTGGGGGCGCTGCTCCACGCGTCGGCCGTTCGAGGGCCGGACCCGCTGCGCCCGGCGCGCGAGGGCGCACGCCGCGCGCAGCGGGTCCGTCCGCAGAAGGTCCGTCCGCAGGATGGGAGAGCCCCGTCGCCGCCCCCGTTCCCCGTCTCCTGGGCTGCCCGGAGCGGGCCCGAGCCCCCGGTCCCTCTCCCCACGGTCGCGGACCATGTCCGGGCCGTCGCCCTGGGTCAGTGCGGAGGGGGCCGAAGTGGCCTGGGGCACACCCCCAAGTGCCGTGTGACCAGGGGCGGGAGGGTAGCCCGGGTCACATTCAGGGGGGTCCGGAACGGGCTGCCCGGTGACATGGCGCACAGGCGATTTGTCCGGTACTAGGACGAATAGTGGATGCATGAGAACGGACATAAAGGACCTTTGGCCCAGAACCCCCGGGACGGTCCTCCCGTCCTGCGGGCCGACGGTCCGGAAGCCCGTTTCACCAGGGATGGCGCAGCCCGAAGTGGGCCTAAACCTCGTTTCCCGGGGCGAAACAGGAAGATCGCCTACTAGATGTCCGAGCTGTCAAGGTTCATTCGGTTTCGGGATGAACTACTAGTTTGCGTCGTAGCGAGGGGGTTTGGGCATCCCTGGGTGCGCGGGTTACCAAGGTATGGCCCACCCGGTCGGCGGTCATCGCAACCGAGTGGTCGCACCGCCCTTGTCCCCGTCATCGCGAGGTATTCATGTCGAAGCGCGTCACGTCCCGCAAGTCCCTCACGTCGCTGGTCCGCAACCGGGCGGCCGTCGTGGCCGTCGGTCTGAGTGCCACGGTCGCGTTGGGCGCAGGGGTCGCGACCGCCGCCGAATCCGGCCTCAGCAGCAGTGGAACCGTCACCGCGGCGCACGCCGTGCAGACGCAGGCCGCCGCGCAGGCCAAGGCCGCAACCGCGAAGAAGGCCGCAGCCGCCACCAAGGCCGCGGCCGCCAAGAAGACCACCGTGTCCGCCAAGCAGGCCGCCGCCAAGAAGGCCGCCTCGTGGATCGACCCGGTCAAGAAGTACACGCTGTCCGCGACCTTCAACCAGGCCGGCGGCATGTGGTCCCACAAGCACTCCGGCCAGGACTACGCCGTGCCGCTGGGCACCGACGTCATGGCCGCGCACGGCGGCACCGTCGTCAAGACCGGCGGCAACGGCGCCGGCGACGGTCCCGCGTACGGCAACGCCATCGTCATCAAGCACGGCAACGGCACGTACTCGCAGTACGCCCACCTGTCGCGCATCGACGTGAAGATAGGCCAGGTCGTCACGACCGGTCAGCACATCGCCAAGTCCGGCAACACCGGAAACTCGAGCGGCCCGCACCTTCACTTCGAGATCCGTACGACCCCGAACTACGGCTCGGCCATCGACCCCGTCGCCTTCCTGCACGGCAAGGGCGTCAAGGTCTGATCCACCCCGTGCCGGTGAGCCGGCGCGGCAGTGCCCGGACGGGGCGGACCAAGGCGGAGTCTCACGGCGTCAGGAAGCGGCGCCGAGAGGCTCCGCCTCCGCGTTCGTCCCTCCGCGTTCGTGCCCCCCGCGTCGGCGCCTACGCGGCCGGGCCGCCGTGGGCCTGCGTCACCAGATCGATCGCGACCTCCAGGACCGCCTTGCGCTTGTCCTCGGGGTCGCCTTCCACGTCCTTGAGGACGAACATCCCGGCGTGCATCGTGAAGAGCGCGCTGATGCAGCGGACCTGGTCGGTCAGAGGGGACTCCGGCTCCTTGATGATGTCCAGCATGCTGATCATCCGGTCCTTGAAGGTCTCGCCGATGCTCAGCTCGCGGACCGTCGCCTGGTTCTCCTGCATGAAGCGGAAGAGCGGGGACGCGCCGCCGAGAGCGTCGCTGTAGCGGCGCAGGACCTCCTGCTTGGTCTCCAGGGTGTGCGGCTGCTGCTTGCCCCACTCGATCAGCTCGTCGAGCGGCCTCGTCAGATCCTCGAAGATGCTGATGAGGATCTCTTCCTTGGTCTTGAAGTGGTAGTAGAGCGCCGCCTTCGTGACATCGAGGTGCTCGGCGATCTCCCGCAGCGAGGTCTTCTCGTACCCGTGCTCGGAGAAGAGTTCTAGGGCGACGTCCTGGATGCGCTGCCGGGTGTCGCCCCGGCGCTGCCGCTTGGTGCCGTCCATCGTGCCGCCCATCCTCGTACTCCTGGTGCTCCTGAAAACCTACCTGTGACCCCGCGGCAAAACTACTTAAACTTACTTGACGCCCGGCTAGTTACGGGTCTACTTTCCTCAGTGTAGTCAGCTTGCCGGTCGGCAAGTAAGTAGCCGGGTGGCGGCAGTGGTAACCAGGGGAGTGGAAACGATGGCGGACAAGACGCAGGCGGCCGAAGCGGTCGCGGGGGCCGGGGGGCCGGCTGTCGACCAGCCGGCGGCCGAAGGGGGGAAGCAGCCGCGCAGCGTACGGGTCGTACTGATGGCGCTCATGACCGCGATGCTGCTCGCGATGCTGGACAACATGATCGTGGGCACCGCGATGCCGACGATCGTCGGTGATCTGGGCGGCCTGGAGCACCTTTCCTGGGTGGTCACGGGATACACGCTCGCCACCGCGGCCTCCACCCCGATCTGGGGCAAACTCGGTGACATGTACGGGCGCAAGGGCGCCTTCCTGACCTCGATCGTGATCTTCCTGATCGGCTCCGCGCTGAGCGGTATGGCCCAGGACATGGGGCAGCTCATCGGCTTCCGCGCCATCCAGGGCCTCGGCGCCGGTGGTCTGATGGTCGGCGTCATGGCGATCATCGGAGACCTGATCCCGCCCCGTGAGCGCGGCAAGTACCAGGGCATGATGGCCGGCGTGATGGCCTTCGCCATGATCCTCGGCCCGCTGGTCGGCGGCACCATCACCGACCACTGGGGCTGGCGCTGGTCCTTCTACATCAATCTGCCGATCGGCGCCCTCGCCCTCATCGCGATCACCGTCGTACTGCACCTGCCGAAGAAGCGCGTCAAGGCGACGATCGACTACCTCGGTGCCGGGCTGCTGACCCTCGGCATCTGCTCCATCGTCCTGGTCACGACCTGGGGCGGCAGCCAGTACGCCTGGGGCTCCGCGCGAATCATGGAACTGGCGGGGATCGGCGTCGCCGCCCTCGTCGGCTTCGTGTTCTGGCAGACCAAGGCAGCCGCGCCGATCATCCCGCTGCACATCTTCCGGAGCCGCAACTTCACGCTGATGTCGATCATCGGCTTCATCACCGGCTTCGTGATGTTCGGCGCCGTGCTCTTCCTGCCGCTGTACCAGCAGTCCGTCCAGGGCGCGTCCGCCACCAACTCCGGTCTGCTGCTCCTGCCGATGCTCGGCGCGATGCTCGCCGTGTCGCTGGTCGCCGGCCGGGTCACCACCAGCAGCGGCCGCTACAAGATCTTCCCGCTCGTCGGCAGCGTACTGATGATCGCCGGTCTGTTCCTGCTCTCGATGATGGACACCGAGACGAGTCGTTTCACCTCCGGTCTGTACATGGCGGTGCTCGGCGCCGGCATGGGCTGCCTGATGCAGATCACGATGCTCGTCGCGCAGAACAGCGTGGAGATGAAGGACATGGGGGTCGCGTCCTCGTCCACCACCCTGTTCCGTACGCTCGGCTCGTCCTTCGGCGTCGCCATCATGGGCGCCCTGTTCAACAACCGGGTGCAGGACGTCATGACCGAGCGGGCCGGGGCCCTCGGCTCCAAGCTGACCGAGGCGTCCGCGCAGCTCGACGCGGCCAGCCTGGCGAAGCTGCCGGCTCCCGCGCGGGAGGCGTACCAGCACGCCGTGTCCTCCGGTACGCACTCCGCGTTCCTGCTCGGCTCCGCGATCGCGGTGCTCGCCCTGGCCGCGGCGGTGTTCGTGAAGGAGGTCCCGCTGAGGGGAGCGGCCGCCCCCAAGCCCGGCGAGGACGAGCCGCGTGACGCGGCCCCCGCGGCCACGCTGGCCGAGTCGGTCTGACCGGCCCCGCCCCCTTCCTGACCGCTTCGACCCGAAGGCCCCCGGCGCTGTCCGCCCCGGGGGCCTTCGCCCGTTCCGGGCCGCTGTCGGTGCCGCGTGCCACCATCGGGGAGTGGACCGAATGCGGCAGCTGCGGCTCGCCAAGGACGTCATGGACCGGGACTGGGCCGAGTCCGGCGTCGACCTGGACGCGCTGGCCGCGCGGGCCGGGTATTCGCGGTACCACTTCGTCCGCGCGTTCAAGGCGGCGTACGGCGAGACGCCGGGGCAGTACCTGACACACCGGCGCATCGACCGTGCCGAGGACCTGCTGCGCACCGCCAACCTCTCGGTGACGGAGGTCTGCCATCTGGTCGGCTTCAGCAGCCTCGGCACGTTCTCCGCGCGCTTCAAGGCGTGGACCGGGCTCACACCCAGCGCGTACCGGGCGCGGCACGTCGGCCGGGGCGCGGCGCTCATCCCCGGCTGCTACGCGATGCTCTGGGCCGGCGGCTTCCGGACGGGCCCGGGCAGCACCGCGCGTACCGGCCGGGCCACGGACGACGGGCCCCGCGCGACCCCTGGTGCGGAAGACCGCAATTCCGGAGAAGCGCCCTGACCCGGCGGCTGCCTACGGTGGCAGGGCACGCACGACGCGCCCGTCACTGCCGCGCGACCCCGCACACCTGGAGCACACCATGATCAAAGGGCTGGCCATCTCGACCGTCTGGGTTCTCGACCAGGACCGGGCCCGGCAGTTCTACACCGAGAAGCTCGGTCTGGAGGTCCGTACGGACATGACGATGGGGGAGGGCGGCATGCGCTGGCTCACCGTCGGTGCTCCGGACCAGCCCGAGGTCGAGCTGACCCTCATGGTGCCGGGACCGCCCGCCATGGACCCCGAATCCGCCGAGATGATGAAGAAGCTGGTCGCCAAGGGTGCGCTCGGCGCCGGCGTGCTGCGCACCGACGACATCCACGGCGACTACCGCAAGCTCAAGGACCGGGGCGTGGAGTTCCTCCAGGAACCGCAGGAGCGCCCGTACGGCACGGAGGCCCTCTTCCGCGACGACTCCGGGAACTGGTTCTCCTTCACCCAGCGCCGCGAGGGCGACCTCGACCTGGAGCGGGACTGGAGCTGACGGTCCGGCCTCGCCCGGCCGCCCGCTACTTCGCGGCGGGCGGCAGCATCGGGTAGCTGCCCGTGCTCGTCGGCGCGTGTTCCGGCAGCCACAGGACGGCGACCGCGCCCTCGGCGGGTACGTCGTCGGGGGCGCCCGCGGGCCGTACGTTGCGGAAGGTGAGCCGGGCGCCGAGCACCCTCGCCTGGCCCGCGGCGATGGTGAGGCCGAGGCCGTGGCCGTGGCCCGCGCGGTCCGTGCTGCCGGTGCGGAAGCGGCTCGGGCCCTCGGCGAGGAGCTTCTCCGGGAAGCCGGGACCGTGGTCGCGTACCCGGATGACACGACCCTCGACGGTGACCTCGATGGGCGGCTTCCCGTGCCGGGCGGCGTTCGCCAGGAGGTTGAACAGGACACGCTCCAGACGCCGCGGGTCCGTCGTGACCTCCGACTCGTGCACCACGCGCACCTCCACGTCCGCCCCCCGCGCGGCCACGCGGCGGCTGACGAAGTCGCCGAGCATGATGTCCTGCAGTTCGGCCCGCTCGGAGGCGCCGTCGAGCCGGGCGACCTCCAGGACGTCCTCGACGAGGGTGCGCATGGCCTGCGCCCGGTCCCGCACCAGCTCGGTGGGGCGGCCGGGAGGCAGCAGTTCGGCGGCGGTGAGCAGCCCCGTCACGGGTGTGCGGAGTTCGTGCGCGATGTCCGCGGTCACCCGGCGTTCGGCCTCGATGCGCTGCTGGAGCGCGTCGGCCATGGCGTCCACGGCCCGCGCGAGGTCGTCGGTCTCGTCGAGCACGACGCCGCCGATCGCGTCCCGGACGCGGACGTCGGTCTCGCCCTTGGCGACGCGGTTCGCGGCGGCCGCCGCCTTGCGCAGCCGGCGGGACAGCTGGCCGCCGATGAGCACACCGAGCGCGCTGCCGCCGAAGACGACGGCGATGGAGCCGATCACCAGCGCCTGGTCGAGGTCCTTCATCACGTCCGCGTTGCGGTCGGTGAACCGCTCGTGCCAGGACAGCACCTGTCCGTTCCTGAGCGGAACGGCGGCCCAGATGTCCGGCACCCCGGCCGCGTTGTCGGAGACGTAGGTCGCCCGCCTGCCCTCGCCGACCTTCTCCTGCAGGTCCGCGGGGATGGAGGGGTCGTCGATCTTGGCGCCGAACGGCGGCGGACGGCCCGGCCCGTACATGCGCTCGGCGAGCTGGATGCGCTCGTCCGCCAGGTCGCGCGAGTTGTCGAGCATGGAGACACGGGCCGCGTTGTGCACGACGAGGCTGAGCGCGATCGCGACGAGCGCGCCGACCAGGGCGATCGCCGTGCTGAGCTTCCAGCGGATGCCCGTACGGATGCTCGTGCCCGAGTCCGAGCCGCGGTCGATGCCGATGCCCAGACCGCGGATCCTGCCCGTGTCCCGGCCCGCGCCCGCACTGGTGCCGGGCCCGCCGGCCGGGCGCGTGACCCGGCCCACGACCGTGTCCGTGTGTCTGTCCCGAACCGGTCCCTGCCCCGGCACCGGGCGTTTGCCCGGAGCCGCCGCCGACCGCTGAAATATCCCCCGCATACCCTGCTCAGGCCTTCAACTTGTAGCCGAAGCCGCGGACCGTCTCGATACGGTCCTGGCCGATCTTCGTACGCAGCCGCTGCACATGGACGTCGACGACGCGGGTGTCCCCGCCCCAGCCGTAGTCCCACACCCGTTCGAGCAGCTTGTCGCGGCTCAGCACCGTACCGGGCGCGGAGGAGAACTCCAGGAGCAGCCGCATCTCGGTGGGCGTCAGCGCCACCGGCGTCCCGTTGCGGAGCACCTCCATACCCTCGGTGTCGATCTCCAGGTCGCCGAAGGCGAGCACACCGCCGTCCACCGACGCGGGCCCCTCGCCGGGCGCGCCCTGGCCGCCGTTCGCGTGCCCGAAGCGGCGCAGCACCGCGCGGATCCGGGCCACCAGGACCGCGCCGTCGAACGGCTTGGTCACATAGTCGTCGGCACCGGCCTCCAGGCCGAGCACGACGTCGATGGAGTCGGCCCGCGCGGACAGCATGATGACGGGGACGGTCGACTCGTCGCGGATGCGGCGGCACAGCGAGACACCGTCGAGTCCGGGGACCATCACGTCCAGCAGGGCGATGTCGGGGCGGTCGGCGCGGAACGCCTCCAGGCCCGAGAGCCCGTCGGGCATGGCCGTGACCGCGAAGCCATCACGCTCCAGGGCGAGTTGTGTGGCCTCGCGGATGACGTCGTCGTCCTCGACGAACAGGACGTGGGTCTGCTCTGCCATCCGGCTGCTCCGTCTGCTCTCAGTTCGCGTCGGGGGCGGCCGAACTCGCCCCGCCCACCGCGTTGCTGTAGTCGTTGTGGATCCGGGACCGCTCGACGAAGCGGGCCGTGGACCAGCCGTAGGTGATCACTTCCTCGCTGGAGGGGTACGACACGGGGTCGCCCTTCTCGTACAGCTGCTGGGTCACCACCAGGTCGCCCCGGTCTATCTCCGCGTAGACCGGCGGCTCCTCGGCCTTGAAGACGTTCTCGTACCGGCCGTTCCGCTCGCGGTACACGTACGAGCCGATGCCGACCGCGTCGGCGCAGGTCATCACGTTGATGACGATGTCGTTCGAGCCGCCCCCGGTGAGGTCCCCGTACGACACGTCGACGGGGTACTCGTCGGCGACGCACGGCTTCAGACCGCGCTTGACCGCCGCGCTGACCGCAGGATCGTCCCGGACGATCTTCACCGCGTCCACCCGCCGGGGCGCCTTGGTCGGCGAGGCGGAGCCGACCGGTGCCGTACTGCCCTTGGCGACGGCGTCACTGCCCGCCGGGCCCTCGTCGCGTGCCCCGGTGCCGCCCGTCGCGCAGGCGGTCATGAAAAGGCCGAGGGCGGCGAGCGCGGCCACTGCCGAACTCCCCGCCTTCAGGACCTGTCTGGCCCGAACTCCTAGGCCGCGCAACGCTCCCGCTCCCTACTCGCTTCGAGCGCGCGGGCGGCGCCCTCTTCCAGGTCCCTGCTCTCCAGCTCCTCGCGGAGCCGCGCCAGCGCCCGGTGCAGCGTGCTCTTGACCGTTCCGGCCGACATGCCGAGTGCGGCGGCCGTCTCCTCGGTCGACATCTGCTCCCAGTGTCGCAGCACCACGACACTGCGCTGCTTGGGTGCCAGCACCTTCATGATGTCCATCAGCAGCGCGCGGTCCGCGTGCTGCTCGGTGGCGTCCTCCACGCTCGCGTCCGGCAGCTGCTCGGTGGGCACCTCTTCGAGCTTGCGGGCCCGCCACCACTCGGTGCGGGTGTTGATCATGACGCGGCGCAGGTAGGCGTCGGCCAGCCGCTTGTCCGCGATCCCGTCCCAGCGGCCGTACGTCCGTACGAGCGCGGTCTGGAGCAGGTCCTGGGCGTCGACCGGGTCGGGGACCAGACGGCGGGCACTGCGCAGCAGCGCGTCCTGTCGAGTGCGGACGTACTCCTCGAATTCGAGCACCTCGCCGTGCGCCATGATCAACCGCCTCCATCCCCGTTTCCGACCTGCCCGCTGCCGGTTCTCCGTTGCCTGCGACCGAGGGCTCCCCGGCCGCTCGTCGCGGCCGCCCTGCGGTACGGCAATGAAGTTACGGAGGCGTTGTCACGGGGTTGTCCGAGACAGCCTGCGGCCAGCACTCGGCTGTCCGTCGGTTGTGTAACGGATGTAGGAGCTGGGTAAGGCGGAGTGGGTTTATGTCCGGCTTGGTGCCGGTTCGACCCTCCGGCTATGCCGACGGCAGCCGATACAGACCGCCGGCGAGCGGCTCGACCAGTCCGTCGGAGACGAGTCCGTCCAGCGCCCGGGCCCGCTGGACCGGTTCCTCCCACACGCGGTCCAGCGCGGCCTGCGGAATGGGCACATGGGCCTCGCGCAGGATGGCCAGCAGCTTGCCCCGCACCTGGCGGTCGGTGCCCGCGTACGTCTGCCCCTTGCGCGGCGGCCCGTCGTGCTCCGGCTTGCCGGCCAGCCGCCACGCGCACAGCGCGGCGATCGGACAGCGATGGCAGGACTCGTTCCTCGCCGTGCAGACCAGTGCGCCGAGCTCCATCGAGGCCGCCGCCCAGCGTGCGGCCGTGTTCTCGCCCTCGGGCAGCAGCGTGCGGGCGAGCCGGCGCTCGGCCGCGGTGGTGGCGTTCGGCGGGTACTGCACGCCGGTGACCGCACGGGCGAAGACCCGGCGGACGTTGGTGTCCAGCACGGGATGCCGCTGGCCGTACGCGAACGAGGCGACCGCCGCCGCGGTGTACTCCCCGATGCCGGGCAGCGCCAGCAACTGCGCGTGCTCCGTCGGTACGTCGCCGCCGTGCCGTTCCGTTATGGCCACCGCGGCGCCGTGCAGCCGCAGCGCACGGCGCGGGTAGCCGAGCCGGCCCCAGGCCCGGACGGCCTCGCCGGGGGCGTCCTTCGCCAGGTCGGCGGGGCGCGGCCAGCGGGCCAGCCACTGCTCGTACACGGGCAGCACGCGGTTGACGGGGGTCTGCTGGAGCATGAACTCGCTGACCATCACCGCCCAGGGTCCGGCGTCGGGGTGGCGCCAGGGCAGTTCGCGGGCGTGCTCGTCGAACCAGTCGATGACAGGCGCGTGGAGGTCCTCGCCGGGAGCGTTCCGGGCGGTTTCGGTGGGCTTGGTGGGTGCAGTCATGGCGGTATCGATCCTGCCATGCGGGGGCGGGGACGTGGGGGCGACGCCGGGGGCGGGCGGTGGTGAAAGACCGCACCCGGCCGTCTCCACGTCCCCCGAAAGGCGCCGACCGGGATGATGATCCGGAAAAGTTGATGCCAGGGCGGCGGGTGGGGCCGGCGGCGCGGCGGATCTCTCGTACAGTTTGCGCCGTGGGATCACTGCGCAATCCGGTCGGGCCGCTTCCCTCCACCATCTACTGGCGTCGGAGGGCCGTTCTGCTGTCCGTGGCAGCCCTGTTGGCGCTGCTCACGGTCTGGGTGGTCGGCCCGGGCGGCGGAGGTGGTGGCAACGACTCCGGCGGATCGAACGGGAAGAACCCCGCGCCCTCGATCACGCCGGGCCCCTCCGGCTCGGGCCCCGCGATCAGTCAACACCCGGGCGGCCGGGACGAGTCGAGCGGTGGCGGCAGCGCCGGCGACGGCAGCGGTGGCGGGGACGGCAGTGGCGACGGCGGGAGCGGTGACGGCTCCGGCGACGGTTCGGGGTCCGCGGGTTCCGGCGGAAGCACCGGGGGCGGCTCCGGCGACGGCGCCAACGGCGGCGCCGGGGCGGGCGGTCAGCTCCCGGCCGGTTCCAGCCTCCCCAACTGCACCCCGAACTACGTCAAGTTGACGCTCAAGAGCGTGCACAACTCGTACGCCCCCGACGAGCGGCCCACCATCCAGCTCATCGCCAAGAACACCTCGGGCAGTGACTGCAAGGTCGATCTCGGCCCGAAGAACACGGTGCTGACGATCACTCAGGCCGGCAGCGACGACGACATCTGGGCCTCCGACGACTGCCCCAAGGGCTCCACGGGCGCGCTGTACCGCGTCCCGGCGCACAACCAGGTCGTCTACACCGTGAAGTGGGACCGCAAGCCCGGCGCTCCCAAGTGCGCCACGCCCCCTGCGGGTTCCGCCCCCGCCGGCACGTATCTGGTCGAGGCGAAGGCTCCGGGCCTCACCAAGGCGCAGACGTCGTTCGTGCTCTCGAAGGACTGAGCGCCGGACCCGGTCTCCCGATGGGAAGGCCGGGGCCTGCGCGGCGCCGCCGCCCCGAGGGACTCACCCGTCGCCCGTGCTCAGGGCGCGGCGCCCGCCGGACGAGGTGTACCCGTCCGGCGGCCGGCCGTCGGTCTCAGACGTAGCGCTCCAGGATCGAGGACTCCGCCAGCCGGGACAGGCCCTCGCGGACACTGCGGGCCCGGGCCTCGCCCACGCCGTCCACCGTCTGGAGGTCGTCGACGCTCGCGGCGAGCAGCTTCTGCAGCCCGCCGAAGTGCTCGACGAGCCGGTCGATGATCGCGCCCGGGAGGCGCGGCACCTTCGCGAGAAGCCGGAACCCGCGCGGGGACACCGCGGTGTCGAGCGCCTCGGGGGAGCCGGTGTAGCCCAACGCCCTTGCCACCGTGGACAGTTCGAGAAGCTCCGCGTGGCTGAGCGCGTCCAGCTCGAAGAGCGCCTCGTCGACGGTGCGGGACCGCTTCGCGGTCGGTTCCGGCACGTAGTCCCGGACGACCAGCTCGCGGTCGGGTTCGACGCCGGCGATCAACTCATCGAGCTGGAGCGTCAGAAGGCGTCCGTCGGTGCCCAGCTCCACGACGTACTCGGCGATCTCGGTCGCGATACGACGCACCATCTCCAGCCGCTGCGCGACCGCCGAGACGTCCCGGACGGTGACCAGGTCCTCGATCTCCAGCGCGGACAGCGTGCCCGCCACCTCGTCCAGCCGGAGCTTGTAGCGCTCCAGGGTCGCGAGGGCCTGGTTGGCACGCGACAAAATCGCGGCGGAGTCCTCCAGGACACGGCGCTGACCGTCGACGTACAGGGCGATCAGGCGCATCGACTGGGAGACCGAGACGATGGGGTAGCCGCACTGCTTGCTCACCCGGTCCGCGGTGCGGTGCCGCGTACCCGTCTCCTCCGTCGGGATCGTCGGGTCGGGCACCAGCTGCACACCCGCCCGCAGGATCTTGGTGATGTCCTTGTCGAGCACGATGCCGCCGTCGAGCTTGCACAGCTCGCGCAGACGGGTCGCGGTGAACTCGACATCCAGGATGAATCCGCCCGTACACATCGCTTCGACGGTCTTGTCGGAGCCGAGCACGATGAGTCCGCCCGTATTGCCGCGGAGAATCCGTTCGAGCCCGTCACGCAGTGCCGTACCGGGTGCCACGGCGCTGAGCGCGGCGCGCATCTGGCCATCGGCACCGGAGCTCCCACCGGACTTTCCGGGAGCTGCTGCCCGGTCGTTGGCTGCCACTGCACTCCTCCGGTCGCGGGTTTCCGGTCGCGCTCGGTTCGTACGGACGGGCGAGACCAGGGCAAAGTCTACCGGCGCCGCTCCTCTTCCCGTGGGGCCTCTCTGCGACGCGAGCGCGGAAGCACGCTCAGCGCCTCTCCGATGTCGGCCACTTCCAGCACCTTCATACCGGCAGGGACCTTGCCGGGGTCGGCCGGGACGAGGGCGTGCGTGAAGCCCAGCCGGTGCGCCTCGGCCAGCCTGCGCTGCACGCCCGTGACGCGTCTCACCTCGCCCGCGAGCCCCACCTCGCCGATCGCCACGAGGTTCTTGGGCAGCGGGGTGTCACTCGCGGCGGACGCGAGGGCCAGCGCGATGGCGAGGTCCGCGGCGGGCTCGGAGAGCTTCACTCCGCCGACCGTCGCCGAGTAGATGTCCCGCTTCCCGAGCGCGCTGATCCGGCCGCGCTGCTCCAGCACGGCGAGCATCATCGAGACGCGGGAGGTCTCCAGGCCGGACGTCGTGCGTCGCGGGGAGGGGATCTGCGAGTCCACGGTGAGCGCCTGGACCTCGGCGACCAGGGGGCGGCGGCCTTCGAGGGTGACGGTCAGGCAGGTGCCGGGCACGGGCTCGGCGCGGCGGGTCAGGAAGAGCCCCGAGGGGTCGGTCAGCCCGGTGATGCCCTCGTCGTGCAGCTCGAAGCAGCCGACCTCGTCCGTCGTCCCGTAGCGGTTCTTGACGCCGCGCACGAGGCGCAGGCGCGCGTGCCGGTCGCCCTCGAAGGAAAGGACGACGTCCACCAGGTGCTCCAGCAGGCGCGGACCCGCGATCGCGCCGTCCTTGGTGACATGGCCCACGAGCAGGGTGGACATGCCCCGCTCCTTGGAAGCGCGGATCAGCGCGCCCGCCACCTCGCGGACCTGCGCCATGCCGCCGGGCGCGCCGTCGATCTCCGGGGAGGCGATGGTCTGCACGGAGTCCAGGATCAGCAGGGACGGCTTCACCGCGTCCAAGTGGCCGAGGACGGCGGCCAGATCGGTCTCGGCGGCGAGATACAGGTGGTCGTCGATCGCCTTGATGCGGTCGGCGCGCATGCGTACCTGGCTGGCCGACTCCTCGCCCGTCACATACAGCGTGCGGTGCTCGTCGCTCGCCGACTTGGCGGCGACGTCCAGCAGCAGCGTGGACTTGCCGACGCCGGGTTCGCCCGCGACGAGGACGACCGCGCCGGGGACGAGGCCGCCGCCGAGGACACGGTCCAGCTCGGGCACGCCGGTGCTGCGGGCGGTGGCCTGACGGGCGTCGACCTGTCCGATCGGGACCGCGGAGGTGGTCACCCGGCCCGGGGCCGTCGTCCGGACGGCGGGCGCGCCGTACTCCTCGACCGTCCCCCACGCCTGGCATTCGGAGCAGCGGCCGAGCCACTTGGCCGTCTGCCAGCCGCACTCGGTGCAGCGGTAGGACGGCCGGTCCTTCGCGGTTTTCGTACGGGCAGCCATGACCGAACCGTAGCCGGACCCACTGACAACCGGGCCCGCGCCGGCCGCCGGCGGCGGAACCGGCCCGCCCCGGCCGCCCGGCCCCCTCCGGAGCCGTCACCCCACGCGGCCCGCCGCGGTGTCCGCCCGGCCGCCCGGACCCGCCCTCGCGTCGGCCACCCCGAGCCCCCCGTGCCCCGGTTCCACCCCCGCGTGACGGAACCTCCGGTGGTCTCGCGCCGGGTCATCTGCCATCGACTGCCATCGCCGCCCGTGACGGCCCAGGCCAGGGATCGGGGGTCACTGTCCCCTATTGAGGGATCGTTTCACCCGTACGGATTAAATGTGCTCAAGGTGGAGGAAGCGGCCACCGCCGGGCACCTACGGTCGCACGGGTGATGAGCAGCAGTCCGGAGACCTCCACGCACACCACCGGCGCACACCGGGCGCACGGAGCCGCGCGCAAGCGGGCGGCCGTGCCCCGCGGCGCGACCCCCCACACCCTGGCCGAGCGTCCCCCCGCGCGGTACGAGCCGTACCTGGACGGCCTGTTCACCTACTGCCTGTCCGTGCTGTGCGACCACGACGCGGCCACCGCCGCCCTCGGGGACACCCTCGCCCTCGCCGAGCGCCGCAGTCCGCGCGGCCCGGAGTCCGGCGCCGACCGCAGGGCCTGGCTCTACGCACTGGCCCGCTGGTCCTGCCTGCGCAAGCTCACCGAGGCGCGCCGCAAGCGCCAGGCGGCGCACGCCTCCGGGCGACACGCTCCGCGGAAGCCGTCGAAGCGGCAGAGGAACGACTCCCGGGGCTTCGGCACGTCCGGCGGCGCCGAAGGGGCGGCCGAGCTCAAGGCCCCCCACAAAGGAGCCCACAAGTCCGCGGCAGACCGGCGCGCGGCCGAGGCACTGAGCGCCGTCCCCCTCTCGGAGGAGGCCCAGGCGCGACGGAGCCACGAACTCGCCCTGCTGGCCTGGCCGGAGGCCGCCGGTACGACCCCGGAACAGCGCGAGGCGCTCGAACTCGCCGTCCGCCACCAGCTCGCCGCCCACGAGGTCGCCGCCGTCCTCGGCATGGACCTGGCCGGCACCCGCGAGCTGCTCGCCTCGGCCGCCTGCGAGGTGGAACGCACGCGTGCGGCGCTCGCCGTCGTCGAGACGGGCACCTGCCCCAGCGTCGCCCGGCTCACCGGCGACAGCAGGCTCGTCCTGAGCGCCACCCTGCGCGGCGAACTGGTCCGGCACGTCGACGACTGCCCGCGCTGCCGCCGTACCGCCGAGCGCGCGGTCCCCGGCACCTGGCCCGGCACCAGCGTCACGCCCGCCGCGCTCCCCGTCCTTCAAGCCCCGCAGGCGGACCTGCGTGTGGCCATGGCACACGCCCCCCGCGCGCGGGGCAGCGCTCCGCGCTTCGACCGGCGCGGATTCCCGATGGACCCCAAGGATCACGCGGCCCGGCGCGACCGGCTGCGCGCGCGTGCCGTCACGACCGCGATCGTCGCCACCGTCGTCGCCGCGCCCGTCGTCGCCCTGTGGGCGGCGTACCGGGGCGCGCCGCTGACGGGCGAGGGCGTCGACGGCCGGCCGGCCACCGCGAGCGAGGCGCAGGACCCCGACGGCCTGGACGCGGGCCGGGCGGGAGGCTACGAGAACGCGGGCAACGCCAGTTCCCGGCCCGACTCGCGCTTCACCAAGGGCAGCCGCTCACCTGACGTCTCCGTGGAGGTCGTCAGCGCCCCGGGGAGCAGCCGGGGGCACCTGTCCGTGGCGGCCCGCAACGACGGCGACACCACGCTGGTCACCCTGACCGCGTCCGGCAGCGCACCGGTCCACTGGTCGGCCCGCACCGGCGCGGCCTGGCTCTATCTGAGCAAGGCGTCGGGAACGCTCGACCCCGGCGAATCGTTGACGATCAAGGTGTACGTCGATCATCTCCACGAGCCGCTCGGCCGTTGGAGAGCGCGGGTGTCGGTCGCCCCGGCGGGCGCGGTCGTCACCATCGACGGGTACGGGAACGCGCGCCCGTCCCACCCCGGCGGCCACGGCCACGGACCCGGTCCGACCCCGAGCGACACCAGCTCGTCGGCTCCGGTCTCGACGCCTCCGGCCGACCCGGAGCCCTCCGACAGCCCGACCGACCCGTCGCCCACCCCGACGGGCGGCGACCCGTCCCCCTCGGACCCGGGCGGCTCGACACCCCCGCCGAGCGACAGCGGCACGGCGAGCCCCTCGTCGTAGGGCGGGCCCGTGCGAGGCATACGGGCCGTGGCCCCCCGCCGGACGGGGCGGCCCACCGGGTTGTCGGGCCACCGGGTGTCAGGCCACGGGGTCCGCGGGATGCGGTGCCAGCAGCGGCAGTTGCGCGGCGAGGCGCTCCTGGCACAGCTCGGCCAGGCGGTCGTACCCCTCCTTGCCCATCAGCTCGACCAGCTCCGGCCGGTACGAGACGTACACCGGGTCACCGGCGCCGTGCGCCGACGTCGCCGACGTGCACCACCAGTGCAGGTCGTGGCCGCCCGGGCCCCAGCCCCGGCGGTCGTACTCGCCGATGGAGACCTGGAGGATCCGGGTGTCGTCGGGCCGGTCGATCCACTCGTACGTGCGGCGCACGGGCAGCTGCCAGCAGACGTCCGGCTTGGTCTCCAGGGGCTCGCGCCCCTCCTTCACCGCCAGGATGTGCAGTGAGCAGCCCGCGCCGCCGGCGAAGCCGGGGCGGTTCTGGAAGATGCAGGAGCCCTTGTACGGGCGGGTCTGGCGCTCACCGTCGTCGTCCTCGGAGACCCAGCCGGTCTCCGTACCCACGTCGTGGTGCTGCCAGATCTCCGGCGTGAGCCGGGCCACGTGCCCCGCGACCCGCTGCTCGTCCTCCTCGTCCGAGAAGTGGGCCCCCAGCGTGCAGCAGCCGTCGTCCGCGCGGCCGGCCTGGATGCCCTGGCAGCCGCTCCCGAAGATGCAGTTCCAGCGAGAGGTCAGCCATGTCAGATCGCACCGGAAGATCTGCTCGTCGTCGGCCGGATCGGGAAACTCCACCCACGCGCGAGCGAAGTCGAGGCCCTTCTCGTCGCTCTTCATCGCCGCCTTCTTCGACTTCGCGGCCTTCGCCTGCGAAGAACCCGTGGCTGATTTGTCGGACTTCGCCTTTTTCGTCTTTGGCACGGGTCCAGGGTAAGTCGCTTCGGCCCCCTCCGGGGACGCCCCGTCCGTCACCCGCAGATCACCCTTTGACAAGGCCTTTCGCCCCACCCCACGAGAAGCGCCGCGCGGGCAGTAGCGTTCCGTACATGAGACTCGGTGTCCTCGACGTGGGTTCGAACACGGTGCATCTGCTGGTGGTGGACGCCCACCCCGGCGCCCGCCCGCTGCCCGCGCATTCGCACAAGGCCGATCTGCGGCTCGCCCAACTGCTCGACGAGAGCGGGGCGATCGGCCCCGAGGGTGTCGACAAACTGATCGAAACGGTCCAGGAGGCCCTGGAGGCCGCCGAGGACAAGGGCGTCGAGGCACTGCTCCCGTTCGCGACGTCGGCCGTCCGCGAGGCGAGCAACGCCGACGAGGTCCTCGCGCGCGTGCAGACCGAGACCGGTGTCGAGCTGCAGGTCCTCACCGGCGCCGAGGAGGCCCGGCTCACCTTCCTCGCCGCCCGGCGCTGGTTCGGCTGGTCCGCGGGCAAGCTCCTCGTCCTCGACATCGGCGGGGGCTCCCTGGAGATCGCGTACGGCATCGACGAGGAGCCCGACGCTGCGGTGTCGCTGCCGCTGGGCGCGGGCCGGCTGACCGCGGGCTGGCTGCCCACCGATCCGGCGGACCCGGCGGACGTACGGGCCCTGCGGCGTCACGTGCGCGCCCAGATCGCCCGGACCGTCGGTGAGTTCAGCCGGTTCGGCGCCCCCGACCACGTGGTCGCCACGTCCAAGACGTTCAAGCAGCTCGCCCGCCTCGCCGGCGCGGCACGTTCCACCGACGGCCTGTACGTCCAGCGCGAACTGAAGCGCCGCTCCCTGGAGGACTGGGTCCCCCGCCTCACCGCCATGACGGCCGACGAACGGGCCGAACTCCCCGGCGTCTCCCCGGGCCGCTCAGGCCAGCTCCTCGCCGGCGCGCTGGTCGCCGAGGGCGCCATGGACCTCTTCGGCGTGGAAACACTGGAAATCTGCCCCTGGGCCCTCCGAGAGGGAGTCATCCTCCGCCGCCTGGACCAAATGGAATCAAACTAACGACCGCGAGGGAGAGCGGGGGCGGGGCTGGACGGAGACGTCTCAGGGGCCCGGGTGCGCGGGCCGAGAGCGGGTGCTGGGGCCCGGGCGGAGACGTACTCAGAGGTGCGGACGCTCGGGCCGCGCTGGGACCGGGCCGGGCGGAGACGTACTCAGGGGCGCGGGGAACTGCGCGATCAGCCACAGCGGTCCGGCAGCCGGTCACGGCGAGTGGCCCGGGCAGACGGGCCGCGCTGGGACGGGGCCGGGCGGAGACGTACTCAGGGGCGCGGGGAACTGCGCGATCAGCCACAGCGGTCCCGCACCCGGGCACGGTCGACGCTTGTCACGGCGAGTGGCCGAGGCGCGTACGGGTCCGGGCTGGGCGGAGACGTCTTCAGGGGCGCGGGGAACTGCGCGACCAGCCACGGCGCCCCCGCACCCGGGCATGGGCCGACGCCCGTCACGGCGAGTGGCCGAGGCGCGTACGGGTCCGGGCCGGGCGGAGGCGTACTCAGGGGGCGCGGGGAACTGCGCGATCAGCCACGGCGCCCCCGCACCCGGGCACGGTCGACGCCTGTCACGGCGAGTGGCCCGGGCGTACGGGCCGAGCCGGACCGAGGCCCGGCGGAGTCGCACGGCACCTGCGCGATCATGCACCCGCCTCCGCACAGAGACACCCCCAAGCCCCCATACCGCCCCCGCACACCACGTGGCCTCGCCCACACTTCCCCGGGAGACCAGGCTCACAACCCCGCGAACGCAACGCGCACCCCCTCCACACCCGAGCGGCCGAGAACCCCCAGGCAGGAGCCCAACCACCCCCGCCCCGAGGCCCGATCACCCCGCCCCGGAGGACGCAGGGCCCCGCCCCGGGACGCACACCTGAGCGTCCCGGCCACCGCCACCGAGCCTCACCCACCCGCCCAAGGCACCCCGTACGCTGTCCCTCGTGGCAGAACCAGTCGTGCGGATCCCGGATGCGAAGGTCGCGCTGTCCACGGCGTCCGTGTACCCGGAGTCGACGGCGACGGCCTTCGAGATCGCCGCGCGCCTCGGCTACGACGGTGTCGAGGTCATGGTGTGGACCGATCCGGTCAGCCAGGACATCGACGCCCTCCGCCGCCTCAGCGACCACCACCGGATGCCGATCCTCGCCGTCCACGCCCCGTGTCTCCTGATCACGCAGCGCGTCTGGTCCACCGACCCGTGGACCAAGCTCCAGCGCGCGAAGGCCGCCGCCGAGAAGCTCGGCGCCAGCACCGTCGTGGTGCACCCCCCGTTCCGCTGGCAGCGCCAGTACGCCCGTGACTTCGTCACCGGAATCTGGCGGATGGCCGACGAGACGGACGTCCGGTTCGCCGTCGAGAACATGTACCCGTGGCGGTACCGCGACCGGGAGATGCTCGCGTACGCCCCCGACTGGGACGTGACGAAGGACGACTACCGGCACTTCACGATCGACCTCAGCCACACCGCGACCGCCCGCACGGACGCCCTCCAGATGCTCGACCGCATGGGCGACCGCCTCGGCCACGTGCACCTCGCGGACGGCAACGGCTCCGGCAAGGACGAGCACCTGGTCCCCGGCCGCGGCACCCAGCCCTGTGCCGAACTGCTCGACCACCTCGCCCAGTCCGGCTTCGACGGCCACGTCGTCATCGAGGTCAACACCCGCCGCGCCATGTCCAGCGCCGAGCGCGAGGCCGACCTGGCGGAGGCCCTGGCCTTCACCCGGCTCCACCTGGCGTCCGCGGTGAAGGTGCCCCGCAGGTGACGGACGTCGCCCCCCGCCGCGGCCGGGGACGCCCCACCCGTACGCAGACGGAGGCCGGCCCCGCCACCCGCGACCGCATCCTCGACGCGGCCCGCGAGGAGTTCTCCGAGCGCGGCTACGAGAAGACGTCGGTGCGCGGCATCGCCAAGGCCGCCGGCGTGGACCCCGCGCTCGTCCACCACTATTTCGGCACCAAGGAGCAGGTCTTCGAAGCGGCTGTCGCGGGAGCCATGGCCCCCGCGTTCGGCGCCCCCGACACGATCGTCGAGGGACCGCTCGACGGCGTCGGGGAACGCCTGACCCGCTTCTTCTTCGGCGTCTGGGAGAACCCCACGAGCCGTACACCGCTGCTCGCCATCGTCCGCTCGGCGGTGAACAACGACACCGCGGCCGCCGTCTTCCGCCGGCTCGTCGCCGCGCAGCTGCTGCGCCGGATCGCGGCCCGGCTCGACGCCTCCGACGCGGAACTGCGCGCCGAGCTGGCGGCGGCCCAGCTGGTCGGGGTCGCGATGCTCCGCTACGTGATCAGGGTCGAGCCGCTGGCCTCCGCGGACATCGAGCGCATCGTGGCCCGAGTGGCCCCCGTGGTCCAGGGACACCTGACGAACCCATGAGCGACTGGACCGGCGTACGGTGGGGTTCCGGACCCTCGCAACCTCGCTGACCTGCGCGTACACCCCGTAGCGGTGGTCGCTGAGCGAGACGGATGTCCCGGGATGCGGACACCCGGTCCGGATCCTGGAGCACCGGCGTAGGCTCGACGTCAGTCATAACTCTCCTCATACCTCCCCGAAGGAGCGAGCGACGATGCCCGATCTGAGGTCCCGCACAGTCACCCACGGCCGCAACATGGCGGGCGCACGCGCCCTGATGCGCGCCTCCGGTGTACCGGGCGCGGACATCGGACGGAAGCCGATCATCGCGGTCGCCAACTCCTTCACGGAGTTCGTGCCGGGCCACACCCACCTCCAGCCCGTCGGCCGGATCGTGAGCGAGGCCATCACGGCGGCCGGCGGCATCGCCCGCGAGTTCAACACCATCGCGGTCGACGACGGCATCGCGATGGGGCACGGCGGCATGCTGTACTCGCTGCCCTCCCGCGACCTGATCGCGGACTCGGTGGAGTACATGGTCGAGGCGCACTGCGCCGACGCCCTGATCTGCATCTCCAACTGCGACAAGATCACGCCCGGCATGCTGATGGCGGCGCTGCGCCTGAACATCCCGACGGTCTTCGTCTCCGGCGGTCCCATGGAGTCCGGCCGCGCCACCCTGGTGGACGGCACGGTCCGCACGCTCGACCTGGTCGACGCGATCTCCGACGCCGTGAACGACAAGATCTCGGACGAGGACATCCTCCGTATCGAGGAGAACGCCTGTCCGACCTGCGGCTCCTGTTCCGGCATGTTCACCGCCAACTCGATGAACTGCCTGACCGAGGCCATCGGCCTGAGCCTGCCCGGCAACGGCTCGGTCCTCGCCACCCACACCGCCCGCAAGGGGCTGTACGAGGACGCGGGCCGCACGGTCGTCGAGATCACGCGCCGCTACTACGACCAGGACGACGAGTCGGTCCTCCCGCGCAACATCGCCACGCACGCGGCCTTCGAGAACGCCATGGCCCTCGACATCGCGATGGGCGGCTCCACCAACACGATCCTGCACCTGCTGGCCGCCGCCCAGGAGGCGGGAGTCCCCTTCGGCCTCGACGAGATCAACGCGGTCTCGCGCCGGGTGCCTTGCCTCGCCAAGGTCGCCCCGAACGTCGCCAAGGACCGCACGTACTACATGGAGGACGTGCACCGCGCCGGCGGCATCCCCGCCCTCCTCGGTGAGCTCCACCGCGCGGGCCTGCTGAACGAGGACGTCCACTCGGTGCACAGCCCGTCGCTCTCGGACTGGCTGAAGACCTGGGACGTGCGCGCCGGCTCCCCGTCCCCGGAGGCGATCGAGCTGTGGCACGCGGCCCCCGGCTGCGTCCGCTCCTCCGAGGCCTTCTCCCAGTCGGAGCGCTGGGAGGCGCTCGACCAGGACGCCGAGAACGGCTGCATCCGCTCCTCCGAGCACGCCTACTCCCGGGACGGCGGCCTCGCGGTCCTCAAGGGCAACCTCGCGGTCGACGGCTGCGTCGTGAAGACCGCCGGCGTCGACGAGTCCATCTGGACGTTCGAGGGTCCGGCCGTCGTCTGCGAGTCGCAGGAGGAGGCCGTCGACAAGATCCTCCGCAAGGAGATCACGCACGGCGACGTCGTCGTCATCCGCTACGAGGGCCCCAAGGGCGGCCCGGGTATGCAGGAGATGCTCTACCCGACCTCGTTCCTCAAGGGCCGCGGCCTCGGCAAGACCTGCGCCCTGATCACCGACGGCCGCTTCTCCGGCGGCACTTCGGGCCTGTCCATCGGCCACGCCTCCCCGGAGGCCGCGTCCGGAGGCACGATCGCCGTCGTCCGCGACGGTGACCGCATCCGTATCGACATCCCGAACCGCTCGATCGAACTGCTCGTCCCCGACGAGGAGTTGGCCGCCCGGCACGAGGCCCTGAACGGCGTCTACGCCCCCGCGAACCGTGAGCGCAAGGTCTCCGCAGCGCTCCGCGCGTACGCCGCGATGGCGACCAGCGCGGACAAGGGCGCGGTCCGGGACGTCTCGAAGCTGGGCTGAACACCGGCCTGAGGACAGCGAAGGGGGCCGCTCCTGCCGGGGCGGCCCCCTTCGGCCTGTCACCACCCCGAGGGATCCCGCGCGTCGACCGCGAAGAGGGAGCCGTCGGGTGAGGTGGCGTAGATCTTGTCCCGGGCGGGGAGGGGGGCGGGAAGCAGACTGACGAGTGAGCCGCGCTGGTCACCCAGGCGGGCCCGGGTCTGACCGAGAAGGGTGCCCCGATCGGTGTCGACCGCGATGAGCCGCCCGTCCACCGCGCTGAGGTAGAGGCGATGGCCCGACACGACCGGCGCCGACGCCTTGCTGACGGATGTCTCCACCCGCCACAGCTGTTTCGAGGTCCGGGTGTCCACGGCGACCAGCGAACCGTCGCTTCCCAACAGGTAGGCCACGTCCCCCCGGAGCACCGTCTGGGCCTGTGCCTGTGGGATGCGCAGCACGGTGCGGCGGAGGGCGCGCGTCGCCACGTCGTAGCGCAGCACGGCATTCGTGTACTGGTCGACGGTGGCCGAGGTGAACCAGGCCGTGCCGTCACGGGCGGCCACCAGATCCAGCGTCCCCTCCACGCGGCGCTGCCACTTCACGGCGCCGGTCTGCGGGTTCACCGCGGTCACCCGGGTCCCCGTCCCGGAAGGCGGCGCCACCGCATAGGCGGTCCCGTCCCCGTACGTGTGGAACTGCGGCACGGCCAACCCGGGGATCGCGTGGCGCCACATCTCCTCACCGGTGGCGGCGTCCAGGGCGGTGACCCGGGAGTCGGAGCCGCTGAGCAGCACGACGCCGGCGACGTGGGCGACAGCACCGGAGTAGGACGAGACGTCTCGGCTCCAGCGCGTCGAGCCGGTCACGGGATCCAGCGCGGTCAGGCGACGCCCGTTGCTGCCGCCCACCAGCAGGAGTCCTCCGGAGAGAACCGGAGCCGGGGTGGCGTAGGCACTCACGTCCCCCGGGTCGCTCCGCGACCAGAGCACCTCGCCGCCATCGGGATCGATCGCGGCCGCCAGGACACCGGGCCGGACACAGAACAGCTCCTTCGGCGCATCCGTGCACTGGGGCTGTCCCTGGGCCTTCGTGCCGGACGCACTGAGGTCGAGCTCCCATGGCCGGAAGGCGATCCGAGGTGTCGCCGCCGTGTCCTGCTTCGTCGCGGGGTCGTGCGGGTGTCCATGAAGGCCGAGGACGCCGAGCCCGCCGACGGTCAGGGCGGCGACCGCGACGGCCACCGGCAGACGCCACCGCCTCCCGGACCCCTTCCGCCCGGCCGTGTGGGTGGGGTCCTCGGAACCCTCCGGACGCTCGGGCGCTGCCGCCCGGACCGCGAACGCCGGCTTCTCCGACTCCCCGTTCCCGGTGCGCTGTTCGGGTATGAACGCCCGGGTGTCGTACGACGCGGAGACCGAGCGCAGCGCCGTCATCAGCTCGTCCGGGGTCGGCCGGTCCTCCGGCTCCTTGGCGAGGCAGCGCGCGACCAGGCCCACGAGGTCGTCCGGTACACCTGTCAAGTCCGGTTCGTCGTGGACGACTTGATAGGCGACCAGATACGGACTGTCCGAATCGAAGGGTCCGCTCCCGGTGGCGGCGTGCACGATCAGCGAGCCGAGGGCGAACACATCGGCGGCCGGGCCCACATGCCGTGGCTTGCGGAACTGCTCCGGAGCCATGAACGGCGGCGTGCCGATCAACTTGCCCGTCTCCGTGCGAAGTTCACTGTCGGCCGGGCGGGAGATGCCGAAGTCGATGACTTTCGGACCGTCGTCGGCCAGCAGGACGTTGCTGGGCTTGAGGTCGCGGTGGACGACTCCGGCGCGGTGGATGTCCCGCAGCGCCTCGGCGAGCCCGGCCATCAGATGGCGCAGCCGCGCCGACGACAGCGCGCCGTTCCGCTTCACGTGCTCGGCAAGGGTCGGCCCCGGAATGAACAGGGTTGCCATCCACGGGTTCTCGGCCTCGGGATCGGCGTCGACCACGGGCGCGGTGAAGGCACCGCTGACCCGGCGGGCGGCCGTGACCTCCTGGCGGAACCGCCCCCGGAACTCGGGGTCCTGGGCGAGCGCGGCGTGGACGACCTTGACGGCGAGTCTCAACCCGGAGGCGGAGCGCGCCAGATGAACGATGCCCATGCCGCCGGAGCCGAGTTCCGCCTCCAGCAGGTACTGCCCGGCATAGCGCGGCTGTTCCGCTTCCGGGTCCGTACCGGTGCTGCGCTGTGGCGGCATCACTCACCCCCGTGGGTTCGACCGCATGCGCGACGCGCAGAGCCTAGTCGATCCCGCGTACGAAACATCGGCGGCTTGCTAGCCTCGGCGCGCAGCATGATTTTGGCGTGAACCAATCAACGGGGGAGATCGATATGGCCACGGAAGACCTTGCTCTCACGGACTCGACCGAAGCGGCGGAATCCGAGCCGCTGACCGCCCAGGCGCTCCGCACCTACCCACTCGCACCGGGTCACAACGTCAACGTCAGAAGCGGCCCGGGCACCCACTTCAGCATCGTCCGCACCCTGCCGGCGGGTTCGCGTATCCCGATCTACTGCCAGTGCCCGGGGGAGTCCGTGAGCGGCCCCTACGGCGCGAGCAAGATCTGGGACAACATCTCGAACGGCCAGTTCGTGTCGGACGCGTACGTACAGACGGGCAGCGACGGCTATGTCGCCCCGAAGTGCTCCTGACGTCAGACGAAGGGAACCGACTGTGAAGATCGTGTCCGGCAGACGGGGGATGCTGGTGGGCGGCCTCGCCACCGCGCTCCTGGCCGTGGCGGGAACCATGTCCCAGGCGGCAGCGGTCACCAGGACGTATCCGCTCGCCCCCGGTGCCAGCGTCAATGTCCGCAGCGGGCCCGGCACGCACTACCCGGTCGTTCGCACGATCCCGGCGGGTCAGAGCGTCCCCATCCGCTGCCAGTGCCAGGGGGAGTCCGTCAGCGGCTACTACGGCACGTCGACCATCTGGGACAACATCGCCAACGCCCAGTTCGTCTCGGACGCCTACGTCCACACGGGCAGCGACGGCTACGTCGCCCCGCAGTGCTCCTGACCCGGACCACCGCACCAGGGCCCCCGCGGCGCCCACCGGTCCCGGAGCCGGGGCGATAATCGTCGGGTGACCGACGAGACGACGACCCCCGGAACCGCGACAGGCACCCCCGCGGGGCCCCTGCCCGAGCCCCTGCGTTTCTTCGGGACGACCTGGGTGGAGCACGACGGCGGCTACGCCGGCCGGCGCGCCGGTGTGGCCGTCGGCTCGCTCGCCGCCGCGGTGGCCGCCTGCTTCGTGCTCCGCTTCGCCTACCAGGGCCTGGCCATCGCCGACGTCGGCACGCCCGTGACGGTGATGGTCGTCGTGATGTTCACGGTGTGCAGCGCCCTCGCGTTCCGTCACACCTCCGGCTCGTTCACCAGGCGGCCCGACCCCGACCGCCAGGCATCCCTCCGCGGGCTCCTGGCCATCGGCTTCGTCGGCTCCCTGCTCGCCTACTGCTTCCGTTCCCTCACCGAGGCCCCCGGCGAGCGGCTCCACCGCGAGGAGTACGAGACGGCGAAGGAGCAGTACGCCCGCCGCACCACGCGCCGCACCGGCAACCCGTCCAAGGCGAAGAAGAGCCGCAAGGCCTGACGTCGTCCCGCCGACGGTGAACGGCCGTAGTGCCCGGCCTCGACGCGCGGGCGAAGAGCAGCCGCACGCAGCCGCGACTCCTGGCCTGGCGTCGGCGAGGGGCGGGAGCCGAGCCCGTCGGCACGGGAACCGGCGCGAGAAGCGACCGCCCCGACCGGGCCCCGCTCTCGCCCCGTAGGAAACCCCTACTCAGCACTCGGCCCCGCCAGCGATCATGACCCCATGACGGCTTCCTCCTCTCCCTCCGCCCCCAGCCCCGAGCCCGCCCCGCATGGCACCCGCGCGCACTCCTTCAACGCGGCGGCGGCCCAGTACGCGGCGAACCGTCCCTCGTATCCGCCCGCCCTCTTCGACGCCGTCGAGGAGCTCGCGGGCCGGACCCTGGCCGGTGCCAGGGTCGCCGACGTCGGTGCGGGGACCGGCATCTCGACCGTCCTCCTGCACGACCGCGGCGCGGACGTCCTCGCCGTGGAACCGGGCCCGGGTATGGCCGCCGAGTTCCGCCGCGTCCACCCCCACCTCCCGATCGTCCGGGGCAGCGGCGACGCTCTTCCGCTCGCGGACGCCTCCGTGGACTTCATGACGTACGCCCAGTCCTGGCACTGGACCGACCCGGACCGTTCCGTGCCGGAGGCGTTGCGGGTGCTGCGGCCCGGCGGGGCGCTGGCCCTGTGGTGGAACACCGAGGCGCTCGACGTGCCATGGATCGAGGCGGCCGCCCGGCGCACCGAGCGCTTCCTCGGCATCGATCCGGTGGTCGAGAAGAACGGCAGCGGTGCCCGTGCCGCCCACTCCCTCAGTGCCGACCCCGCCGGACGCCTGTCCTTCGAACGGAGCCGGGTCCGGTGGAGCCGCCGCGTCCCGCTCGACACCCACCTCGCCAACATCGGCAGCCACTCGGCCTTCCTGGTCCTCGGCGAGGAGGCCACCGCGGCGTTCTTCGCGGAGGAGCGCGAGCACCTCCTCCGGACGTTCCCCGACGGGCTCGTCGAGGAGACCTACGTCGTGGAGCTCCTGGTCGCGACCCACTCGTGACCCGGTGCGGCGGCCCACCCCAGGGCCGCCGCACAACTGCCCGCCTCCATGAGCACGCAGACATCCCCGGGCACGGCCGCACCGTGGAAGCGCGCCTCCGCCGGAGCGATCAGCGCGAGCGCCAGGACGGCCCTGACCGCCTCGACGGCCCCGTCCCGCCCCGTCCGCCTCCGCGAGCTGCCCGAGGCCCACGGGGGACGGTGGCCGTACGTCAACGGACAGCCCGGCCGCCTCGCTGCGCCCTCGCTGCGCCCGCGTCCGCCGCCGACCGGGCGAAGCCGCCCTGAGCTCCAGGCCCTTGACCGTTCTGCCCGCGCGAGAGCAATATTCATCGGGTGATGATTATTCAGTCGAGGCCGACCGACGGCACACGCATCACCGTCACCGGACGCATCACAGACCCCACACGCACCGTGCCCAACTCAGACGCCATGAGCGGCATAGACGTCACGGACACAACGAACATCACGAGGGCCACGGACGCCACGGACGCCACGGACGCCACAAGAGCGCGACACCCGCCCCAGGAGCCGGACCTCCCAGGAGCGCCCACCGTCACGCAAGCACCCGGTATCCGGCCCCCGAACACCCCGAACACCCCGAACATCCCTCCCTCCCGCCCCAGCACGCCCCACTCCTGAACACCCGACTCCCAGGAACGCCCGTGTCCTCACCCCAGCCCGCCGCCGTCCGCGCCGAAGGCCTCACCGTCCTGCGCGGCCCCCGTACCGTCCTGCGCGGACTCGACTTCACCGTCCCGCGCGGCCGGATCACCGGGCTGCTCGGCCCGTCCGGCTGCGGAAAATCGACCTTGATGCGCGCGACCGTCGGTACCCAGGCCAAGGTCGAGGGCACGCTCGAAGTGCTCGGCCGCCCCGCCGGCGACCCCACGCTCCGCTCGCGCATCGGCTACGTCACCCAGGCGCCCTCGGTCTACGACGACCTGACCGTCCGCCAGAACCTCGACTACTTCGCCGCGATCCTCGACCCCGGCAGGGCCGCCGCCGAACGACGGCACGCCGACGTCACCCGCGCGATCACCGACGTCGACCTCACCTCGCACGCCGACGCACTGGCCGGCACCCTCTCCGGCGGCCAGCGCAACCGCGTCTCCCTCGCCGTCGCCCTGCTCGGAGCCCCCGAACTCCTCGTCCTCGACGAACCCACCGTCGGACTCGACCCCGTCCTGCGCCGCGACCTGTGGAGCCTCTTCCACGGCATCGCCGAAGAGCGCGACGCCACGCTGCTCATCTCCTCGCACGTGATGGACGAGGCCGAGCGCTGCCACCGGCTCCTGCTCATGCGCGAGGGCGAGATCCTCGCCGACGACACCCCGGACGCCCTGCGCGAGAGGACCGGATCCGACACCGTCGAGGCCGCCTTCCTCACCCTCGTCGACGAGGCGGCCGCGGCCCTCCCCGAACCCCGGCCCGCCGGGGCCACCGACCCCCGCGAGGAGACCGCCCGATGAGCCCCGCACAGCCGACCACGGCCACGGCCCCCGACAGCCCCGCCGTCTCAGCGCCCGACCACGCCTCCGGCCCGCGCCCCGTCTCCCGTCCGAGGGCCCTCACCCTCTCCCGCACCACCGCCACCGCGAGCCGGGTCCTGCGCCAGCTCCGGCACGACCCGCGCACCATCGCGCTGATGATCCTCGTCCCCTGCGTGATGCTGTTCCTGCTCCGCTACGTCTTCGACGGCAGCTCCCGGACCTTCGACTCCATCGGCGCGTCCCTGCTCGGGATCTTCCCGCTGATCACGATGTTCCTGGTGACCTCCATCGCGACCCTGCGCGAACGCACCTCCGGCACCCTCGAACGCCTCCTCGCCCTGCCCCTCGGCAAGGGCGACCTGATCGCGGGCTACGCCCTCGCCTTCGGCACGGTCGCCGTCGTACAGTCCGCCCTGGCCACCGGCCTCGCCGTCTGGGTCCTCGGCCTCGATGTCACCGGCTCACCCTGGCTGCTCCTGCTCGTCGCCCTGCTCGACGCCCTTCTCGGAACCGCCCTCGGCCTCTTCGTCTCGGCCTTCGCCGCCTCCGAGTTCCAGGCCGTGCAGTTCATGCCGGCCGTGATCTTCCCCCAGCTCCTCCTCTGCGGCCTGTTCACCCCGCGCCCGGCCATGCACCCCGTCCTGGAGGCCGTCTCCGACGTGCTCCCGATGTCGTACGCGGTCGACGGCATGAACCAGGTTCTCCAGCACACCGACATGACCGCGACCTTCGTACGCGACATCCTGATCGTCGCCGGCAGCGCGGTGCTGGTCCTCTTCCTCGGCGCGGCCACGCTGCGCCGCCGTACGTCCTAGCCGCCCGCCCCCTCCGAGCCCTTCCGCGCCCGTCCGCCCACCGGACACCCCGCCCGCCCCCATGACCCCGGTGGGAGGATGAACACGGACGATCCAACCCTCGGAGGGCACCCGCAACCATGGTCCAGAAAGTCGCAGTCCTCGGCACCGGCAAGATCGGCGAAGCCCTGCTCAGCGGAATGATCCGAGCCGGCTGGGCCCCCACCGACCTCCTGGTCACCACCCGCCGGCCGGAGCGGGCGAAGGAACTCCGGGACCGTCACGGCGTCACCCCGGTCACCAACGCGGAAGCGGCGAAGACCGCCGACACCCTCATCCTGACCGTCAAGCCGCAGGACATGGGCACCCTCCTCGACGAGCTCGCGCCGCACATCCCCGCCGACCGCCTGATCATCAGCGGCGCGGCCGGCATCCCGACCTCGTTCTTCGAGGAGCGCCTGGCCGCCGGGACGCCAGTCGTCCGGGTCATGACGAACACCCCCGCCCTCGTAGACGAGGCCATGTCCGTCATCTCCGCCGGCAGCCACGCCACGCCCGAGCACGTGGCCTACGCGGAGGAGATCTTCGGAGCCGTCGGCAAGACGCTGCTCGTCCCCGAGTCGCAGCAGGACGCCTGCACGGCCCTGTCCGGCTCCGGACCGGCGTACTTCTTCTACCTCGTCGAGGCCATGACGGACGCGGGCATCCTGCTCGGCCTGCCCCGCGACAAGGCCCACGAACTGATCGTCCAGTCCGCGATCGGCGCCGCCGTCATGCTCCGCGACAGCGGGGAACACCCGGTGAAGCTCCGGGAGAACGTCACGTCCCCCGCGGGCACCACGATCAACGCGATCCGCGAACTCGAGAACCACGGCGTGCGCGCCGCGCTCATCGCCGCCCTCGAAGCGGCCCGCGACCGCAGCCGCGAGCTCGCCTCCGGCAACAGCTGACCGGGCCGACGCCTTCGGCACCCGGGGACCGGGATGCCGAAGGCGCGCTCCCGGCGCCCTTCAGTCCGCCGCCGGCAGCAAGCCGATCGCCCGGTAGGCCGCGTCCACCGTCGGCCGTGCCCGCTCCCTGGCCCTCACCGCGCCGTCCCGCAGCACCCGTTCCACCTCGCCGGGATCGGCACACAGCTCCTTGTGCCTCTCCTGCACGGGCCTGAGCAGTTCGACCACGGCCTCGGCGGTGTCCTTCTTCAGAGCGCCGTACGACGTGTACGTACCGCTCAGTTCCTCGGGATCCCCGCCTTCACAGGCGGCGAGGATCTCCAGCAGGTTCGACACCCCCGGCCGTTCCTCCCGGTCGTACGCGACCTCCTGCCCGCTGTCGGTCACGGCCCGCATGACCTTCTTCCGTACGGCGTCGGGCTCGTCCAGCAGATAGACGACCCCCGGACCCACGTCGTCGCTCTTGCCCATCTTCGACGTCGGCTCCTGAAGGTTCATGACCCGCGCCGCCACCTCCGGCCGGGTCGCCCGGGGTACCACGAACGTGTGCCCGTACCGCTGGTTGAACCGCACCGCCAGATCCCGGGTCAGCTCGACATGCTGCGTCTGGTCGTCGCCGACCGGCACCTCGTCCGCCCCGTACGCCAGGATGTCGGCCGCCATCAGCACGGGATACGTCAGCAACGACAGCCGAACGCTCCCACCCCGCGCCCGCTCCCGCGCGGCCTTCTCCTTGTACTGGATCATCCGCCGCATCTCCCCGTCGGTCGCGACGCACTCCAGCAGATACGACAGCCGCGCGTGTTCGTCGACATGACTCTGGACGAACACGGTGCACACCTCGGGATCGAGCCCCGACGCCAACAGCAACGTCGCCGCCTGCCTGCTGAGTCTGAGCACCCGCGCCGGATCGTGGTCCACGGTCAACGCGTGCAGGTCGACGATGCAGAACAGCGCGTCGGCCCGGTGCTGGTCCACCTCGGCCCACCGCCGCACGGCTCCCAGGTAGTTCCCCAGCGTCAGATGCCCGGTCGGCTTGACCCCGCTGAAGATCAGCGTCATCTCTCCACCTCCTGATCGAGGCCGCCGCACCCACCGGCCGGCTCCCCAGGAGGGAGACACAAAAACGGCCGCCGAGAGCGGCGGCCGTTGAGTACCTACGTGCGTACGGCCGCCGTCAGGCGGCCCACCACAGCTGGGTGCACGTACGCGTAGTCATGGGGGCCACAGTACGCCCGGGCGGGCCGGTCCGGACCGGAGTTGACACGCCCCCACCCCGTACGTAGTGTTCTCCGAGTTGTCCGACGTGAGCGCCGACCCCGGTCGGTCCCCGGACAGCCATTCCGCACCACCATTCAACGACCGACGACTCGTCGTCAGCTCGTTTTCATGCGTGTTTGCGAAATGAGGATTCCGCGTTCGAAAGGGCGCCACCCCGATTAGCTCGGGAGCCAGGAATCCGCTAATGTCTCACTCGTCGGAACGGCCCAACAGCTGCGAAGACAAGCCCCGCTGACTGGGGGTCAGGCCCGAAAGGATCTGATAGAGTCGGACTCGCCGGAAAGGGAGACGCGAAAGCGAAAACCTGGAAAGCGCCGAGGAAATCGGATACGGAAACGGTCTGATAGAGTCGGAAACGCAAGACCGAAGGGAAGCGCCCGGAG
>NZ_JBEXGN010000023.1:0-131095 GCF_040607345.1 Streptomyces sp. NPDC005302 | reverse complement strand
GCGCCCACGCAAACACTCAGGCAGCAGCGGCCGGACGAACTCCCACTCCTCATCGGACAGTTCATGGCGACGTATCACCCAACCATGATCCACCACTCAAGATCTTTTGAAGACACGACCTAGCACGGTTGTCGGTGGGTTGGTCGGGGGTGTCTTCAGCTGGTGGGCGCTGGTGATCGGGGTTCCGGTCTCATTGGTAGGCCGGGGGCGGCGTCTGGCGTGGGGGGTGGGGGTTCAGTGGGTGGGAGTGGGTTGGGGTGATGGTTGCCAGTCTCGTTTGATGAGTCCGTAGATCCATGTGTCGGAGACGTCGCTGTTTGCGATGCAGTTTTCTCGGAGTGTTCCTTCGTGTGTGAAGCCGAGTTTTTCCAGTACGCGGGCGGATGCGGTGTTGCGTGTGTCGGTTTCGGCTTGGACGCGGTTGAGGTCGAGTGTGTGGAATGCCCATTGCAGTACGGCGTGTGCGGTCTCGGTGGCGTAGCCGTGGCCCCACGCGTTTTTGTTGTAGCAGTAGCCGAGTGAGGCGCTGCGGTGGTCCGGGTTCCATCCGTTGAGGCTGCACCAGCCGATGAATGCTCCGTCGGTGAGGCGGTCGACGGCCAGTCGCGTCCCGGTGCCTTGCTGTGCCATCTGCCGGCAATCGGTAATGAACTTCTGGGCGCGCACGTGTTCGGTCCAGGGTGGTGAGTCCCAGTAGCGCAGGACGTAGGCGCTGCTGTGCAGCGTGAAGAGGTCGTTCGCGTCCGCTTCTGCGAAGGGGCGCAGTCGGAGGCGAGGGGTGTGGGGGTGGGCAGGGAAGTGCTCATGTTCCGTCCCGTGATGGGTGGCCGTCCAATGAGACATCTGATGCCGGTCAGTCGCAACGAGGTTTCTGGGCGGGGTGGGTGGAGTGCTGGGTCTGCTCATCGGCACGATGGAGTGTCTGGGAAACCCCAGCGGCGGACCGCCCCGGCTCTGTATCCATCACATCTGGCGGCGCGTGGTGAGGGACGCTGAGTGGATCGTGGCGGATCAGGTGCAGCGGGCAGCGGGCAGCGGGTGTGGAATATGGGGGAGATGGCAGGGGTTGTTTGCGGCATGACTCAAGGACCTGCGCCTCGTTCTCTGTCCGATGAAGCACTTTCTGCTGTGCTTGCGGGGCAGCGGTTCGGGACTCTTGCGACGGTGAAGCGGAGTGGGTATCCGCATGTGACGACGATGCTCTATTCCTGGGATGCCGAGGCTCGCATCGTGCGGTTGTCCACCACGTCTGATCGAGTCAAGGTCGAGCATTTGCGTCGTAACCCGCGCGCGGCGCTGCATGCGCAGGGTGGCGATGTTTGGTCGTTTGCCGTGGCTGAGGGGGCGGCTGAGGTTTCCGGGATGACGGTGGTTCCCGGTGATGCGGTGGGGCGGGAGTTGCTTGCGATGGTTCCGTCGGTTGCGAGGCCGGAGGACGAGGATGCGTTCTTCGAGCAGTTGGTTGAGGAGCGCAGAGTCGTTATTCGGCTGCGGGTGGAGCGTCTGTACGGGACGGCCTTGGACGTCAAGGGTCAAGAGGGTGTCTGAGCCGGGTAGTTGGTGTTGTGGGCCAGCAACTGCGCTCTCAGCGGGTCCGTGCGGCTGTGGACCGCTGACAGTTTCTGGTCTCGGAGGCTACCCTGCGGGTACTGACGTGGGCCGGCGGGGGAACATGAACAGGCTTCTCGCACGTGTTGTGTCCGGCGCGCTGCTGTTCCCGGCGGTGGCTTGTGCCGCGGGGGGTGGTCCGTCGGGGGTGGGACCGTCACCGGGTGTCTCCTCGACGCGTTCGGCGTCGCCGCGGGCCGCTACGGCCGACCGGGGCCACGTGGTTGACGCGTCCGGAGCCAACCTCACGGCACACCTGTCCATTGAGGACCGTCCGGGCCCGGAGGGGATGTCCACTGCCGCTGTCGGCGGGAGCGCCGCCGCGTTTGTCTGGGAGTCCGCCGATGGGCGTTTCTGCTCGGGTTCGGCTGCCACGGCGGGCGGGTTCAGCTCGATGTCGTGTCTTCCCGACAGTGGCGACACGGCGTTGTCGGTCCATCCCGCGCTCGTTGCGTTGCTCGGTACGTACACGTTCGCCGAGGTCCATGTGTTCGGCGCGGACCGTGAGGTCGTCAGGTCGGTGACGTGCAACGGCAGACCGGTCACGGTCCGCCGGCTGCCGCCCGTCCTGGGCGGTCGGCGTGCCCTCTACGCCTTCGACCTCTCGGAACCGACGGCCGGACGAGTCACCGTCACCGTCGCCCGCGGTCGTGCCACGGCCACGGAACACATAGAGCTGATGGGCGGAAGCTTCCAGCACGAGGCGTCCTGCCGCTGACGCGGGGCGAGTGCGTTGCCACGGAGATCGACGGGGAAGCGGCTGAGCGTGGTGCGGCTACTCCGGTTCTTCGCTCGCGTGGTCCGTGGCTTCGGGCTGAGGGCACGCGCCGGTGTTTTGACGGGTGCCGGCTTGGGCGTTGGTCGGGCTTTTCTGCTGCTCTGGTGTGTTGTCTTCGCCGGGGTATGTGTCTGTGTCGTCGTGCGGCGCAGAGTCCGGCGTGCAGCGACTCACCTGTATCAACTCGGTATTGCGGTCGGTACCGATGAACCGTCTCAGCTTTCTTCGGCGCCTGGTGGTTGTGGCATGCCTGGGCGCTGGGCGGTTGTGGTAGGGCGGGTGGGGGGTGGTTGTGGGTCAGGCGGGTGTGGTGGTCGGTGTGTCGGGGGTGGTGTTGTGGAGTTGTTCGATTTCGGTGTAGGTGGTTTTGCCGCGTTGGGGGGTGAGGTCGAGGGTGGTGAGGATGGGTGGGTGGATGATGTTGGGGAGGGTGTGGGTGAGGAGGGTGGTGGTGCGGTGGTCGAGGTCGGTGTAGTTGGTGATGGCTTGGGACATGGCTTGGATGCCGGCGTAGGCGCCGACGAGGAGGTCGGCGGTGTCGGTGGGGTTGATGTGGGGGAGGAGTTCTCCTTGTTGTTTGGCTTGGGTGAGGAGGGTGGTCATGCCGTGGCTCCATTCTTGGAAGCTGGTGCCGCGGTCGAGTTCGGTTGCTTGTTGGTCCATGGCGAGGCGGACGCCGGCGCGGACCATGGGGTCTTTTTGGAGGCGGTAGGTCTGGAGGAGGACGGTGTCGACGACTTCTTGGGTTTTGCAGGTGCGGGGTGGGACGGTGCCCATGTGGCGGCCTTGGGCGGCCATGACGCCGTAGGCGAGGTCTTCTTTGGATTGGAAGTGGAAGTAGAGGGCGCCTTTGGTGACGCCGGCGGTGGTGAGGATGTCGGTGATGGTGGCGGCTTGGTAGCCGCGTTCTTCGAAGACTGATGCTGCGGCGACGAGGATGGTGTGTCGGGTGCGGATGGCGCGGTCTTGTTTGGCCATGGGGTGTCGCCTTCGGGTGTGTGGTGCCTGGGGAGGCGCGTAAAAAAAACCGTCAAGTTCGTATCTTAGCGGCTTGGTGGTGGGGTGTCGTGGGGTCGTGGGGGGTGTGGTCGCGGTGGTGGGGGCGGGGGGTGGGCTTGGTTGGTGCTGGTTTGGTTCGAGTGTGGCCATTTTGTGCAGTTTTATGCGTAGGGGTGGGCTTTTCGCGGTGGCGGTGACCTGCTCCTGCTCCTGCTCCTGCTCCTGCTCCTGATCTCGCTTCTGCTCGTGCGCGGCTGTAGGGCTGTTGTGCCGGGAGCCGGGTGGTCGGGGTGGGTTCGGTGTGCTCCGGGTGTGGTGTGTGCTGGGGCCGGTTGGGCGTGAACTGCTCTGCCTGGTATCGGTGTTCGGGGCGGAGCAGGCACGCCGGGTGTGGGTGCGGCTGCGGGTGCGGGTGGGGGCGTCTGTCTGTTGGTCGGGTCGGGCTCGGTGTGGCGGGGGTCCTGTCCTGGGCGGTGCCTGCGGTGCCTGCGGTGCCTGCGGTGCACGGGGTGCGTGGGGTGTGTGGGGGACGGCGGAGGCCCGGCGCTGGGGTTCAGGTGTGGGACCTGTCCTGTGCCGGGCCTGGGGTGTTGCGGGGAGGGGTGCCGTGCTGGTCTGTTTCTGGACCGTTCTGGCGGGTGGGGCTGTCGCGGAGTCGGAGTCGGTGTCCGGGACCGGTGCGGGGCCGGTGTCCGGGCCGTTGGGTGAGTGAGAGCCGGTGGCTCGAGTCCTGTGGGGCTGGGGCTGGGGCCGGTGGCGGAGGTTGCTGGGGCTGGAGTTCGGGGTGGGTCGTGTATCGCCCTCGTCCTGCCCTTGTCCAGCCCTTGTCCTGCTTCGTCCTCGTCCTCGTCCTCGTCCGCGTTCTCGTTCTGCTCTGTTCTGCTCGGCTCTGTTGCGTGTGCTGCTTGTGTTCTGTGCGGCTTGGCCCTGTTGGGGTGGGGTGGGGGTGGGGTTTAGAGGGGGGTGGTGGTGAGGGTGGTGTGGAACATTTCTTTGCCGTTCTGGGTGCCGGTGATTTTGGTGTGGTGGCCGTGGGGGGTGGGGGCGAGGGGTTCGGCGTGGATGTGGCAGGGGGTGTCGAGTTCGACGTAGTGGTGGTAGGTGCTGTGGATGTGGGTGGGGATGAGGGGGGTGGTGTGGGGGGTTGCGGCGATGGCGGCCTGGCGGGCGGCTTCGGCGAGGAGCATGCCGGGGGCGTGGTCGACGGGGTGGTCGAAGAGGACGGGGTGGCGGGTGTCGATGCGTAGTTGCCAGGTGTTGGGGGTGGTGGTGGGGGAGAGGACGACGTCGGTGGGGGAGAGGCGTCCGACGCTTTGCGGGGGCAGGGGGGCGGTGAGGGGGGTGTGGAGGTGGCCGTGGTTGCCGCGCAGGCGGCGGTAGGCCTGGGGGGTGATGCAGGTGTAGGTGAAGCTGCCGGTGGCGACGGTGTCGCCGTGGCGGCGGATGACGGCGTCGTAGCGGGCGGCGGTGTGGGTGGTGCCGCGGGTGCGGATGTCGTGGAAGGTGACGTCGATGTCGAGGTCGGCGGGGGTGGCGCCGACGTGCAGGTGGGCGGGGTCGACCTGCAGGTGGAAGGTGCGCATGAGGAACTGGTGGCCGATGGGCACGCCGAACTCGGCGTGGGGGAGGAAGGCTCCGACCTGCCTGATCGTTTCTGCGGCGAGCAGGGGGTCGTGGTGGGTTCCTGCGAGGGGGGTGTAGAAGCTGTGGCTGCGGGGCCACTGGGCGGTGACCTGGAAGCGGTTGTCGGCCAGGCGGGTGTGGCCGGTGAGCAGGACTTCGGCGAGTGCGGCCCGGTGGACGAATTCCTTGGGCACCGTGCAGGTGAGCCGCATCGTGGTGGGTGCGGCGGGCGCGGGCCTGGCATCCTGCGGCGGTCGGCCGGCGGGTATGCGGTGCGAGGTGCCTGGTGCGGGGTGGAACGTGTTCGTGGACATGTCTGATCCCCCTGGATGGCAACGAGATGATGCGCCGGACCGGGCCGAGCGCCTCAGGTGCCTCAACATACAGACCAACCGGTTTAGTTTCTAGCGTTGAAGGTGCACTGCCCGCTGGCGTGAAATGGAGCGTTTCCTTCCGGCCGGTGGGGCCGGAACGGGTGCCGGGCTGGCTCAACGCTAGCGCGGGCGGGGTGGCGGGCGGGTGCTCCTTTCCGGTCTCGTGGGCCGGCTGCCTGCTGATGGGCAACGCCCGGGGGGTGCGGGGGTGTCGGGGGAGTGGCGGCCCGGGGTCTGCGCCGCGGGCTGCTTGGGGGCGGTCCGGGGCTGGGCGGGGCCGGGGGGTGTGCGGGGGTGTGTGCCCGTTTCTTTCGGGGGTGGTGCGGGGTTGGGGGTGGAGGGGGTCTGTAGGGGGTTGTTGGGCGGCCTCGAGCGGTTCTCGAGGACGAGGCCCGATGATCTTTGTGTCGCGTGTATGCGCGGCCCCCTCCCAGTGCATCGGCGGAGCCGTGATGACCCGACAGGAACGCGCAGTGCGCACCCGTGAGGCACTCATCGAGGCGGCCGCGCAGCTCTTCGACCGGGACGGCTACGAGGTCACGTCACTGGCGGCCGTCACGGCGAAGGCACAGGTCAGCGCCGGCGCCCTGTACTTCCACTTCGCCACCAAGGCCGACCTGGCCGACGCGGTCACCCACGCCGCCCTGTCACGGTTGCGGCGGATCATCGACGCACGGACAGCGACCCGCCCGGACGCTGACGGGCACGTGGACGCCCACAGCCACGGACACAGCCACGGACACGGACACGGACACGGGGGCGGGGACGGTCACGGTCACGGGGGCGGCCACGAAGACGAGGGTGCGGACGGGGGTGGGGGTGCGGTCGCGCGGGCGACGCGGGGTGCGAAGGGTGAGCGCGTCGCGGGTTCCGGATCACCGGCCTTCGAACCGGCTCCCTCTCCAGTCTCCGGGCCGGCTCCCTCCCCGGTGTCCGTGCCGGGGGCCGTACCGGTTTCTGGTGGGGGTGGGGGGCCGGTCGGGGTGGGGGAGCTGCAGCAGTTGATCGACACCACGCATCTGTTGGTGCGTGGTCTTTCCCGCGATGTGGTGCTGCGTGCCGGTTTCGGCCTGGACGGTGCGTGGGGCGAGCGGCCGGTGGGTGAACACGCGGCGGAGCAGGGGCCCGTGGGGCGGGGAAGTGCCGGGCGGCGTATGGGGGGTGAGGGCCCGCCGGGCGGGTGGCCGCATGTGGGTGGTGGCCTGCGGGGGGTGTGGAGCGGCTGGGTGCACGAGGTGCTGAGTGTGGCCGGGGCGCGGGGTGTGCTTGCTTCGGGGGTGTCGGCGCGGGACGCGGCGGTGGTGGTGGTGGCGGCGACGGTCGGCTTCGAAGTGCTGGGCGCGCAGGATCCGGTATGGCTGGCACCGGATCCCCTGACCGGCTTCTGGACGCTGGTGCTGCCCGCCCTCGTTCCGCCCCCGGTCCGCAGGGTCCTGCAGGCGGGCGGCTCGACAGCAGGGCACTGACCCCGCCCCCCGGTGGGCGGGCGGTGGTGGTGACCGCCGCCGCCTCCCGTCCGGCGCGGGAGAAGCCGGCAGCGGGGCGCGCTGACAACTCTGGCCCCCCGAGGGGATGTTCGGTGACGGCGCGCTGCCTCCTCCCGGCTGGGGGGCAGGGGACTGGGGATTGGGTGGTGGCGGCATGGGCGGCGGGGGTGTGCGCAGACATCTGGCCCGGGGTGGTCGCGGCAGGGGTGTGCCTGCGCCCGGGAGCGGCCGGGCGGTGCGGCAACCCCACCGTCGCACCGCAGCGATGTGAGCGGTGGCGTGACGGCCCCACCGCGCTGCTCCTGCCCCACCCTCCGCCGCCCGCCGCCCGCCGCCCGCCGCCCACCCTCCGCCGCCCGCCGCCCGCCGCCCGCCGCCCGCCGTCCGCCGTCCGCCGTCCGCCGCCCGCCGTCCGCCGTCCGCCCTCCGCCGTCCGCCGTCCGCGGCGCGTCGGCCGCGGTACGTCGGGCTGTGCCGCGGGCGGCTTGCGGCGGCTGGTGTGCGCCTGCCCCTGTACCGCGGGCAGCGGGGCGGTGATGCGCCAGCTGCCCCGGGAGAGCTGGGCGGTGATGCGCTTGTCGGCCCCCCACCCGCCGCCTGCCCCGTCCCAGCGCTCCTGTCCCGCCCCGCTCCGCCCCAGCCCCCGCGCCTGTTCCTGTCCCGCCGCCCCGCTGCGCTGCGGTCCCGCGGCCCTGCGGCCTCGCGGCACGTCGGGCTGCGCCGTGTCGTGTCGTGTCGTGACGGGACGGGGTGCGGGTTGGTGGGTGGTGGTGTGTCAGGCGGTGCGTGTGCGGAGGTCGCTCTGCAGTGTGGTCAGTGCTTCGGGCCGGGCCAGGCAGGGCAGCAGGAAGTGCCAGAACCGGGTCAGTGCGGCGGGGGAGAGCCACCCGGGGTCGGTGCCGGCCAGGGCCTCGATGCCGGTGGTCGCCGCCGTGACCGCGAGGGCGACGTCATGGGCCCGCACGTGCTCGGCGAGCAGGTGCTGCGCTTCGGCCTCGGCGAGTTGCCGGCTCACCCAGGCGTGCCATTCGGCGCGCAGGTCCGCTCCTGTGCGGTGCTGCGCGTGGCAGCTGAGGTGGAAACCCGCCCGCGCCACGACGTCGGCCTGCAGTAGTCCGGCCAGCGCGTGTGAGGCGGCGGTGAGGCGCTGCAGCGGGTTCATGCCCGGCAGTTGTGCCGCGTGGGCCGCGCGCCGCAGGGCGGCGGCCGCGGTGGCCTCGACGGTGGCGGCCACCGCGGCCTTGTTGGGGAAGTGGAAGTGCAGGGCGCCCGCGCTCACCCCGGCCCGGGAGCTGATCTCCGCGAGCTTCGCCTGGACGTAGCCGCGGCTCTCGAACGTCTCGGCCGCGGAGCGGATGAGCGCGTCACGGGTGCGTACGGCACGTTGCTGCTTCATGCGGGGAACTCCTCGGGGAAGGCTGCTGCACGGTGCAGGTAACTATAAAACCAGCGTGGCGGTTTCTTTGCTGGAAAGGAAGAGGGCGGCCGGTTCACACCGGACCGCTCCCGCAGGAACCACATCCCCCAATGTGCTGCGCCGGCCATGATCCCAGAGAGCCCGCCGGCCGGAACCTCGGCGGGTCACCCGGCCCCGGCAGAACCGGCCACGGACGGACCGGCTGTTGGTCCGGCCTCCCCCTTTCCGGCCGGATCACCCGCCCCGGCCGCTACCCGGCTCCGCCCCGCACCCCGGTCACGCCGGGCCTTTGCACCCCCCGCCCGTGCCTCCGGCGCGGCCGTGACGCCGGCTGCACCGCGTCGAGGGGCCGTTAAGAACGCGTCAAGACCAACTCGCCGGTCTCACGGCCGAGTTGCGGCAAAAGCGCAGCATGTTCTTTGCAGCCCCACGACCACCACCACGCCTTGCCCCCGCCCCCCCGGGCACCCCCGCCCGCTGCGGTGTCGCCTGCCGCGAGCGCCGTCGCCGCCGACGCCATGCCCACAGCCACCGACGCCACCGTCGTGGCTGGACGGCCAGGCCGGCGGAACCCGCGCCGCTGCGCCCGGGACTCCGCGTCCGCAAGCCCGGTGCCCGGGGCATGCCGGCCTGGGCGGCCCGGGCCTCGGACGCCACGTCAAAAGCCCGACCGCGCCGCGAGGACGGGCAACTGGCCGAACGCCGGACGCGGAACGGGCAGCGCCCCGCCGCCGGCCACCGGTCGCCCGCCACCCGTCAGCTCCACTGTTGGGTCGTTGGGTCGTTGGGTCGTTGGGTCGTGCGGGGTGCGGGGTGCGGGGCGCGGGGCGTGAGGTGTGCAGGGGTTCCGGCGTTGAGGGTGGTGGTCGGCGGGCGTGGATGGACTTGCCTGCTGACGGGGACGTGGTCGGGCCAGTCTGCCCCCCGGGGCAAGGGATGTTGGCGCACGAGACGCGAACGCGATACGTGCCCATCCCCGGGTCCTGTCTCGCTGCTCGCGGTGATTCCTGTCCAGCGGCCGGAGTTGGAGGTACAGATCCGGTCCTCCAGGCGGACGGGCGGGTGTGTAGGCGGCGGTCGGGATGGTGTGCGGTGGAGTGTTGGGGTGGTGTCGAGCCCGATCCCCTAACAGACCGTATTGGCTGTTTACCTGGGCGTCCGGAGTTCTTGGATCCCTCGAGAACTGCCGGACAACGGCGGGGTTTTCGCCTCGCTTTGTCCGTGATCGTGCTGATGGTGAGGGGGTTTGTGGCGCTTGGGGGCCAGTCCCTCGCGGCTTTAGGGGTGCTCGAGGAACGGATGGGAGCGTAAAGAAACAGCACAGCCGGTCTGGTATTGACAAACCGGAGTGCTGGTTTTTTACTGGGGTTGCCTGGAGATGCAGGCCACACACGAGCAGGGGGATACGGCGTGGATATCGATGTTCTGGGTCCGTTGGGTGTGCGGGTGAACGGGGTCGCGGTGATGCCGACGGCGCCCAAGCCGCGCAAGGTGCTCGCGTTGCTGGCGTTGCATGTGGACCGGGTGCTGCCGGTCGGCCTGCTGATCGAGGAGTTGTGGGGGCAGCGGCCGCCGCGTTCGGCGCGGACCACGCTGCAGACCTACATCCTGCAGTTGCGGGAGCTGATCGGAGCGGCCCTTCAGACGGGCGCGGCCTCTTGTGCGGACCTGCAACCCGCCGGGCAGGACGGTGTGTCGGTGTCGGCGAAGGATGTGCTGGTGACGGCGCCGGGCGGCTATCTGCTGCGAGGCGGCGGCGGTTCCAGCGACGTCCAGAAGTTCGAGCGGCTCGCGGGGATGGGCTACCGGGCCATGGACGCGGAGGACTTCGCGGGCGCGGCCCGGCTGCTGCGTGAGGCGCTGGCCCTGTGGAGCGGTTCGGCGCTCGCGGACGTGCAGAGCGGCGCGCAGCTGGAGATGGAGGTCCGCCGGCTGGAGGAGACCCGGCTGTGCGCCCTGTACCAGCGCATCGAGGCGGACCTGCGGCTGGGCCGGCACCGTGAACTGCTGGGCGAGCTGACGGTGCTGGTGAGCCGCTACCGCACGCACGAGAACCTGCACGGCCAGTTCATGCTGGCCCTGCACCGCTCGGGGCGCCGGGGCGAGGCATTGAGCGTGTACCAGCGACTGCGTCAGGCCCTGGTCCGCGATCTGGGCCTGGAGCCCTCCGCGGGACTGCGCCGGCTGCAACGGGCCATCCTGGAAACCTCCGAGACCCCCGTCCCCGCCGTCCACGTCCTGCGGTCCGAAGCCCTCACCGCCGCCTCACGCGACCGCCTGGTCCGCGTCGACTGACCCGTGCCACCGCTCCCTTGACCCGTGCCACCGCTCCTTGGCTCCCGCCCGCCCGCGTGCTCGCCCGCGCGCGTGCTTGCCTGCTCGCCTGTACCGAACGCCTTCGCCCCGCCCGAATCCGGCAGGCCGCCCACGGCCCCGGAGCCGGCCGGGGCGTGGCGCTGCCCGGGCCCTCAGCACCGGTAGCGCACACGCCGGCGCGTGGTCCTGGCCCCGCTCGAAGCCCTGCGGGCCGCAGGCCAGAGGGGCGAACTCCTGCGCCGTGGCGGGCAGCCTCTTCCCGTACGGGCATCCCGGCGTCCGGGCCCGGGGCGTCAACCACCAGGTCGAGCAGGTCCTCCTGCCGGCCCGCCGGCCTGCCGGTCTGCGGAGCACGGCTGAACGGGACCGAGCCGGCATTCGCAGACCTCGCGCCCATGGGCCCGCAACGGACACCGGCCACCGCGGCCACCCCGAGCGGAATGCCGCGATCAGCCCCTCACATGCCGGGCGGGAGAGCCCTGCCGAGGCGAAGCCGCCCGTCGCCCGCGGCTCTTCCATCCCGCGGCTGGACCCAGGACGTGACCCCGGCCGTCCGGCACGCGACGCCGGCCCGCGCTACAACTGAACGAGCCTCGGCGACGAAGGGATCCGAGACGGATCCGTACCGCAGGACCACCTGCGCCGGACGCAACGGCAGGCCACGCACAGCAGGTTCCATGACGGCGAAGAGCGCGTCGGCATCAGGGCCGTAGGCGAAGAGTGTCACCTCGCCGCCGCCGAACTCGTTGCCGTCGAACTCACCGGCACCGGCTTCTTCGATCGCCTCGCTCACGAGGCTCTGGGCCGCGCGGACAGCAGCGCGATCGCCCGGCTCGCCGAACCCGTCGCCCGTCAGCCGATACCGCGCGATCACCGCCTGCTCGACACATCCCTCCGCACCGCCACCGCCGTCAGCCGCATGAGTCATGCCGGAGCGATCCCACCCCCACCGGCATCAGCGGACTCCCCGTCCAAGGACCGAAGTCCCAGGACCCGAGCCGTGCCGCTAGCGTGCCGCGGCCTGCTCCCGCTGGACCCGTCTGAGCAAGTCCTGCTGCTCGCGCGCCAGTTCCTCGATCCGGACCCGCAACTGCGCCAACTCCCCGGCCAGAGCGGCAGAACCCGCCGGACCGCTCCAGCCGCTCAGTTCAGCCACCCCGCGCAGCTCAGCCAACCCATCCAGGCCTGCCACCCCGCCCCAGCCGCCCAGCTCAGTCACCCTGCCCAGCTCAGCCAACCCGTCCAGGCCTGCCAACCCGTCCAGTCCGGCCGGCTCCGGCGGCCATGCGGCCTCCGAGCAATCCGCCGGTCCTGAACAACCCCCCGGGGGCGGAGAACCCGCCGGGTACGCAGTTCCCGTAGACCCCGTAGACCTTGGAGTGCTTGTGCGGTGTGGGGTGCCGGGAGTGCCCTCCGGGTCCGCAAGGACGGTAGTGGTGGGGGAGTTTGTGGGGTGGGGGTGTGGGGGTGGGGTCAGGGTGGGGGAGTGGTTGAGGATCGCTTCCAGGCGGGCGCGTAGGGCCGGGCCGGGTTCGATGCCCAGGGTGGTGATCAGGTGGCGGCGGGCGCGTTCGTAGACGCCGAGGGCCTCGGCCTGCCGGCCGCCCCGGTACAGGGCGAGCATGAGCAGGTCGTAGAACCGTTCGCGCAACGGGTGGTCGGCGCTCAGGCGTTCCAGGGAGGCGGTGATCTCGATGGAGCGCCCGCACTGCAGGCTCGCCTCGTAGAGGGCTTCCAGCGCGGTCAGGCGCCCCTCCTCGAGGCGGTCGGCCTCCGCTGTGCACAGCGGACCGTAGCGGCTGTCCTGCAGGGCCGGGCCCCGCCACAGTGACAGGGCCCGGCGCAGGAGCTGCACGGCCTGGCCGGGATCGTGGGGCAGCGCGGCGCGGCCCTGGCCGGACAGGCGGGTGAAGCGGGCCACGTCGGTCGAGGCATGGCCCGGGGCCAGCAGGTAACCGGTGGGCAGGGTACTGATCCACCCATGGCCCGGCGCGGGCAGCAGACGGCGCAGCCGGGCGACGTGGGCCTGCAGGGCGTTGGGCGCGTTCGCGGGCGGCGTGCTGCCCCACAACTCCTCCACCAGACGGTCCACGGACAGCAGTTGACCCGCGTGCAGGACCAAAGTGGCCAGCAGGGCCCGCTGTTTGGGACCACTCGGCGCGATGACCCCGCCCGCCGTGTCGCACACGCTGACCGGGCCCAGCAGCCGGAACTCGCTCACCGTCCCCCGCACCCCACCCCCCGCGCGCCCGCCGGCCACGACACCCGATCCACCGCCCCGCCCGTGACCGTGCCCCGCCCGGACCCCCACCGCGCCGCCCCGACCCGCCGGACCGTCGTCCCCCACCGGGCCGCCCGCCGCACCGCCCCGCCCGTACCCGGCCTTCAAGCCCACCGGGCCGCCGTGACCATGCCCGTGCCCGTGCCCGTGACCGGCCGGAGCGCCGGTGGGGCCGTCATGCCCTGGACGGACGCCTGCCGGACCGCTACGCGCGGCGGGGGGATTCGTCGGATCACCGGGTGCGGCCGGGGTGTTCACGGTGGCGCCGGGTCCGGCGGGGGTGTTCACGAGGTCACCGCGGAGGGGGCGCGGGAGTGCAGCAGGGCGCGGCGCACGTCGTCCTGGATGTGCCGGGCGACGTCGGGCAGGCAGTCCTGGAAGTAGAAGTGTCCGCCGTCGAACAGGCGTATCCCCAGGAAGGGTTCACAGGTCCGCGCCCAGCCGCCGAGCAGGTGGGGCGCGGCCACCTGGTCGCGGCGGCCGCCGAACACCGACAGCGGCACCGGCAGCGGGGCAGCCGGCGGCCGGGGGCGCCAGGTCTCGTTGATCCGCAGATCCGCGCGGATGACCGGCGCGAACAGGTCCCACAACTGCGGATGGGCCAGTACCTCCGGCGGGGTGCCACCCATCGCCGCCAACTGGCACCGAAGTTCCGCATCCGACAGCAGATGCCGCCCCCCACCCCCCACAGGACTCACGGTCTCCGGCACCCCCTCACCGCCCCGCCCGGCCTCACCGCTCCCGGCCGGGCACCCTCTCTCCCCGCTCCCGCCCGGCCGCCCTCTCTCCGCGCTCCCGTCGTCCCGCCGGGCCTTGGTGCGCCCTGCGTCCTGGGTGCTGCCCGAGATGCGTGCTCCGTCCGAGACCCGCCTCTGCCGCGTCGTCACCTCGGTGCCCGCCGCGGATGCCGTGTCCGGCGCGTACGCGGTGCCCGAGGCGGCCGTCGTCCTCGCAGCGCCGGCCCCGAACGGCGCGTACGCAGTGCCGGCCGCGAACGGCGCATCCGTTGCGGGCGCCGTTCCTGCCGTGCCTGCCATGCCTGCCATGCCTGCCATGCCTGCCGTGCCGGTTCTGCCGGTGGCGTTCGGTGCGGCGGCGCCGCCGTGAGGGTGGGGTTGGGGGACGGCGGGGAAGGGGTCGCGGGCCGAGATGCCGAGCCACAGGGGCGGGGTGCGGCCCTCGTCGATCAGGCGGCGGGTCAGTTCGTAGGCGACCATGGCGCCCAGACTGTGTCCGAAGAACGCGAAACGCCCGCTCATCGTGGCGTCAAGCGTGTGCCGGTAGTGGTCGACGAGGGCGGTGGCGTCGTGCAGCGCGGGGCGTCCGTCCCGGGGGCCGCGGCCCGGCGCGTCGGGGAGATGGACCTGCCAGCCGGCCGGGAAACACGCCGGCCAGTCCCGGTAGGCCAGATGCGAGCCACCGGCGTGGTGGAACACGAACAGCCGCACCTGCGGTTCCTGCGGCTCCTGCGTCCTGTGCATGGCCACTCCATCGACGAGTCACTCGAAGCGGCCCCGGCCGATGACCGGGGCCCGCACACGGCGCCCGGCGGCGGCGCCCTGTGCGGCGGGCCGGGGAATGCGGACGATAGCCGCACCCCGCCCCCGGCGGGCGCCACCACCAGCGGTTTTCGAACCGGCCTGCACGCCTTCTCAAGTCCCCTGAACCGTCCCCGGCCCGCCTGCCGGCCCGCCCGCGGTACGGCCGCGGCCCGTCCGCGCCCCGCCCCTTGACCCGCCCGCCGTCAACCCTCCTTCCGCCCGAGGTCGGCCCGTGGCCCGTCCGCGGGCCACCTCTTGGATCCGTCCGCCGTCCGTGGGGGGTCCGTGTGTGTGACGGCGGGTTGCGGGGTGTGTGTAGAGGGCTGCTTGAGGTCGGGTCCAGCAATCCGGGCGGCGGCCGAAAACGGGTCTAGCGTGCCGAAGGCCAAGGCCGCCCCCTGACGGGGCAACGGCACGGCCGCCACTCGATGGAGTACGGGGAGGAAACCGTGGAGATCCAGGTTCTGGGGCCCTTGAGCGCCACCGTCAACGGTGTCTCGATCGTGCCCACCGCGAGCAAGCCGCGTCAGCTCCTTGCCCTGTTCGCGTTCTATCCCGGCCGGATCGTGCCGGTGGCCACCCTCATGGAAGAGCTGTGGGGCACCGACATGCCGCAGAGCGCCATGACCACCCTGCAGACCTACGTCCTGCAGCTGCGCCGCCACCTGGGCACCGCCATGGGACCCGACGCCCCCGGCAACGCCAAGGAGGTCCTGGCCACCCGGCACGGCGGATACGTCCTGCAGATCCCCGCCGACGCCGTCGACCTGCACCGCTACGAGCAACTCGTCGCCGGCGGACAGCGCGCCTTCGAACAGGGCGAGGACGGCCAGGCCGCCACCCTCCTGCGCGGCGCCCTGGACATGTGGGACGGGCCCGCCCTGGTCGACGTACGCGCCGGATCCATCCTCTCCATCGAGATCATGCGGCTCAAGGAATCCCGCCTGGTCACCGTCGAGCGGCGCATCGACGCCGACCTGCGCCTGGGCCGGCACGGCGAACTCATCGCCGAACTCGCCGACCTGATAGCCCGTCACCCCCAGCACGAGGGCCTGCACTCCCAGGCGATGGTCGCCCTCTACCGCTCCGGACGGCAGGCCACCGCCCTGGACGTGTACCGCAGACTGCGCAAACAGCTCATCGACGAACTCGGCGTGGAGCCCTCACCGCAACTGCAGCGCCTGCACCAGATGATGCTCACCGTCGACCCCGCCCTGGACGTGACCGCCGGCGCCCGCCGCACCTCCACCTTCGACCTCTACGCCGCCTGACCCGCCACCAGCACGGCACCAGCACCCGGGCGCCGGGCATACCTCCGAGCCCACCCGCCGGCAGGCCAAAGCGGCGTCCGCGAAGGCCCGTTGACGAGACGGGCGCTGAGGTAGGGTCACCGCGGCGGCACAGCCGCCGCAGCACCGGCCGGCAGCCGGCACGCGAGCAGCCGAGCAGGTGAGCGAGCAGACCTGCGGACGGCAGGCGGACGGCGGGCAGCACGTGCGAGCAGGCAGGCACGCATGTGACGAGCAGGGCAGGCGGAACGATTTTCGGGGGGCGGGACATGACCAGGCCGTTTCGTTTCGGCGTGAACATGTTGAAACCGGCAGCGGGCGCGCAGTGGCGGGAACGATGCCGGCGCGCCGAACTGCTCGGCTACGACGTCATCCTGGTCCCCGACCATCTGGGCATGGTCTCCCCGTTCCCGGCCATGACGGCCGCGGCGGACGCCACCGAACGCCCCCGGATCGGCACCTTCGTGCTGAACGCCGGCTTCTGGAACCCCGCACTGCTGGCCCGGGACGTGGCCACCACCGACGCCCTGACCGGCGGGCGTCTGGAGATCGGCCTCGGCGCCGGCTACGCGCAGGCCGAACACGAGCGCGCCCGCATCGAGTTCCTCGCGCCCGGTGGCCGCATCGACCTCCTGCGGCACACCGTCGGCGAACTCGACCGCCTGCTGAGCGATCCCGCGCACACCCCGCCCGCCGTCCAGCGCCCCCGGCCCCCGCTGCTCATCGGCGGCAACGGCGACCGGCTGCTGCGCCTGATGGCCCAGCACGCCGACATCGCCGCCTTCACCGCGACCGCCGGCTACGAGAAGGGCATCCTCAACGCCCTGACCCCCGCCCAGCTCGACGAACGCGTCGCCGCCTACGAACGCTTCGCCGCCCACCGCCCCGTTCCCGCCGAACGGAACCTGCTGGTGCATCACGTCGAGATCACCGACGACCGGCGGGCCGCCGCGGACCGGCTCCCCAAGATCCACCCAGAGATGTCGCAGGAAGACCGTCTCACCCTGCCGGTGATGCTGTTCGGCACCGTCAAACAGATCGCCGAGCAACTACGCGAACAACGCGAACGCTTCGGCCTGTCCTACATCGTGGTCCTCGACAACGCCATGGACACCTTCGCCCCCGTGCTCGAAGAACTCACCGGCGCCTGACCCGCCCCCCGCCGCGCGTCACCCGGCACGAGTCACCCGGCACGAGTCATGCACCGCGGGTCACCCGGCACGAGTCAGGCACCGGTCACTCGCCACGCACCCGGCACGCGTCACGCACGTGCCCCTCGCCACGGGTCACCCGGCACGGGTCAGGCACGGGCCCCTCGCCACGGGTCACCGCCACGAGTCACGCTCGGCCCCCCCGGCACGGGTCACGCACCCGTCGCAGGAGAGCCCCCGGGCCCCAACAGGCCTGTCCCGCTAGCGTCGTGGCAGTGCCCGTACCGCCGACTCGGCGTGCCGCCCGGCCTGTTCGAGGATCGCCCGAGACGCGAGCCCGATGGCTTCGCGCACCCCGCCGCCGCTTCCCGGCGCGGGCCCCTGCCCGGCAGACCGCTCCTGTCCCCGCCCGCTTGGCGGGACCGGATCCGGCCTCTGGCGCCCACGCGACTCCCCGGCCCCGGCGAGAACGTGGGCCGCTCCGTCCTCGGACCGTCCCGCGTTGCCCTGGGACCAGGGTTGCGTGCTCCCCCGGGACGGTTGAGCGTCTGCGCCGGACGATCGTGTGTTCTCCCGGCCCGGCGTGGCGGGTCCGCCGTCCGGCAGGGCGTCTTGGTCGAGGAGCACCGTGTGTTCGGCGATCACGCGGACACCGTGTTCGTCGGGCAGGACCGACCACTCCCCGGTGTGCGCGGCGACGGGCGCCCAGGGCGTGGTCTGCTTGTAGACGATGCGCCCGGCGTGGGGGAAGCACAGCCGCAGCGAGCTCGTGGCGCGTTCCGTCCGGTCGGGCAGCCGCAGACGGTAGTTGACGGCCTGGATCCCGGGGGACACCTCGCTCACCTCGACGTGCCGGACCTGCGGTACGCGGCCGGCCCAGTCGGCGGCCCGGTAGAGGAAGTCGTAGACGACCTCGCCCGGCCCCGCGACCCGCAGCGACTCCTGGAACGTCAGCACCCGTTGCCGCGAGCCGCCACTGCCCTGCGCGATCCGGCGCACGCCCCGCAGCGCACTGCGGGCGCTGTCCTTGACGGCGAGAGCGGCCCGGGCCGCCTCGGCGCCCTCGGGGTCACCGGCGACGGTGAACTCGTGCAGCACGCTCACCACACTGCGCCCGCCCGACCTCTCCTCAACGGTCCACTGCCCGGCCATCGACGTGAACGGCGCCTCGCCGCGCAACCGCCAGAACTCGATACGCCGCTCGCCCGGGTGGGCCACCCGCGCCCACAGCGAGCAGCGCACACCACCGCCCGAGTCCTCCCACACCCGCAGCCGCTCCCGGTCCCCGTCGGCGTCCATACGCTCCACATGCAGGACCTCCGGACTGTACAGCGGCCCGCGCACGGCGTTCGCGAGCAGGGCGTAGACCGCCTCGGCCGGCGCGGCCACCTCGGCCGAGTACACGAGGCGCCGCACACGCTCACCAGACATCAAAGACACCTCCACCGTCATTTCCCGCTCCGCACACCCAAGGACAGGGAGCGCTCGCCACCACCCCCTGTGCACTCCACCGTCGGCGCCCGCACTCGAGGAGTATTCGAAGGATGCTCGAGCCGCGCCTCAAAGACTGTCCAGGACCCGGACACGAGGAGGCCGAGGACCATGACCGTCGAACTGATGGCGGGCGCCGAACACGCCGCGCACGTAGGGGAGTTCGCCGCCCTGTACGCGCAGGCTCAGCACTTCTACGACCGCCAGATGCAGTTCCTGGACACCGGCGGCGGCGAACACTGGGCGGCCGCCTTCACCGAGGACGCCGTCGTCGAACTGCCCCTGCTGCCCGCCCCGTTACGCGCCCGCGCCGGACTCACCCACTACGCCCGGGCCGCCGCGGCACGCCGGCAGCGGGCCGGCAGCCGCCTGCACCACTGGGTCGGCATGCTCGACGTGCGGCCCCAGCCCGACGCCACCCTGCACACCCGCTGCTCCGCCCTCGCCCACGCCACACCCCCCGGCGCGACCTCCAAGGTCCTGTACGTGTGCGTCATGGAGGACGTCCTGGTCCGCGCCCACGGCACCTGGCGCACCTCCCACCGCCGCATCACCCGCGACGACCTCGCCTGACCCCACCCGGCGCCCCACCCCGCCCCGGGCCCCACCCCACGCCCATCCCGGCCCGCACCTGGCCCGGCGGCCCCGCGCACGGCCCGGCGGGCAGCAAGACCGATCCCCGCCGCGCCTCGGCCAACTGCCCCGCGGCGACAGCCACCCCACACCCCGCCCCGCCCGCGACCAGGCACACGGCCCCGCAGGCAGCAAGACGCCCCCGGCCACACCCTGCCCGGCACCCCGGCACCCTCCATCCGTCCCGCACCCCACGTCGCAGCCCCCATGCCCCAACACCCGGGCCGGGCCCACGCCCTCACGCCACAGCCCCACACCCCAACACCCGGGCCCAGCCCCCACCGCCCCCAGCCCCCGCACCCCAACGCCCGCGCCCGGTAATGGTGTTGTGGCCCGCCCGGCAGGGCGGACGGCGCCCGCTCCGTCCCCGCTCCGTCCCCGCGCTGCTCCGCGCAGCTCCAGCCCGCGCAGCTCCACCCCGCGCCGCTCCACCTCGCCCCGTAGGTGTCCGTCCCGTACCCGTCCGCCCCCTCTCCCCGCACCCCGGCCGGCTTCCCCCGTCAGGCGGGTGTGCGGTGTGCGGGCCGGATCGAGCGGGATGTCAGGGGGGTGTCAGGGGTTTGTCGCGGGGCTGCCGCATGCTTGGCCAGCGCCTCGTGAGGAGAGGGGGAGGGGGCTTCATCGGCGCGTGCCTCCGGACCGCCGATGACCACGAACCGTTTCGCACGTCTGCCGCAGCGCGAGCCGATCACCGTCGTCGTCGACCTGGGCTCGGGCGCCGCGCCGGTCCTGGAACTGTGCGGCCCGCTGCCCACCACCCGCATCGAGGCCGCCCTCGACAGCATCGCCGCACGCCACCCCGGCGCCCGCGCCTGGAAGACCGACCTGCACCGCCCCGGACCCGGCCGGCACACCGTGCGGTTCTCCGCCACGGACGGCCCCGAGCCGGCCGACTTCCCCCTCGGGGCGCTGGCCGACCTCCTCACCCGCGCCGGCCGCGGCGCCTTCACCGCCCGCCACCAGAACGCGACGCTGCTGCAGCGCGAACTCCTGGCCGCCGCCGACGCCCACCCCGGCCCCGGCCGCCAGGTCGAACAGGCCTCCTTCGACTGGCACGGCCCGCTGGACGTGCCGCGTTTCACCGCCGCCTGGCACTCCGTGTTCGCCCGCGAATCAGTGCTGCGCACCGCCTTCGACGACCAGAGCGAACCCGGCCTCGTCGTCCACGACCGGCCCGACCCGCAGGTCGTCCACCTGCCGCACGACAGCGCCGAGTGGCACACCCTCGTCGCATCCGACCGGCGCCGCGGCATCGACCCCCGCCGCCCCGCCCCGCTGCGCGTCACCCTGCTGGGCGGCGAGAGCACCGACCCCGCCGACACCGCCCGCACCGGCCCCGCCCGCGTCCTGCTCACCTACCACCACGCCCTGCTCGACAGCTGGTCGGTGCGCCTGCTGGTCCGCGAGTTCTACCGCGCCTACCTCGCCGGCGGCGAACTGCCCGGCGGCCAACGCCGCCCCGACATGAGCGACTACACCGCCTGGCTCGCCACCCAGGACACCACCGCCGCCCAGGACTTCTTCACCCACACCGCCGACGGCACCGGCGCCCACGACGCCGACGCCGTCCGCGTGCCGCCGCTGTTCACCGACACCGCCCACCGCACCGAAGGCCGCTCCCGGCTGCGCCTGACCCAGGAGGAGACCGCCCGCCTCGCCGACTGGGCCGCCACCTGGGGCGGCGGCGAGTCCACCGCCCTGCAGGCCGTGTGGTCGCTGCTCCTGTACCGCGCCGGCCGCGCCGAGGGCCCCTGCCACGTCCGCTTCGCCACCACCACCGCCGGCCGCGGCATCCTCTTCGAGGGAGTCGAACGCACCCCCGGCGCCCTGGCCGGCCCACTGCCGCAGTCCGTCCTCGTCGACCCGGACGCCACCGTGCCCCAGCTGATGGCCCACCTGCGCGACCACTGCCTGGACCAGGCCGCCTACGAATGGGTGACCGCCGGCCAGATCCACGCCTGGACACGCCGCCCCGCCCCGCCCGCCGACACCCTGCTCACCTTCGAGACCCTGCCGCACGCCCTGAGCGAACTGGACGCCGAACTCGCCGCCCACGGCATCGAGGTGGAGCCGCCCCAGACCCTCGGCGCCCACACCGCCTACCCCCTGACCCTGACCGCCCACCACGACCGCGGCGAATGCCTGGTCCTGACCGCCTCCTACGACCAGGCCCGCTTCGGCGAGATCACCGAACTCCTCGCCCACGCCGCCCTGCTGCTGCGCGAACTGCCCCGCGGCGCCGGCCCGGGCACCACCCTCGGCGACGTCCTGGCCCTCCTCACCCACCTGGGCACCGACCCCGCCCCCGGCCCGGTCCCCGCCACAGAACGCGAGAGCACCCCCCGCCCCGCCGTGCTGCGCCCGCCCGCCCACCCCCGCGCCGCCACCCTCGCCCTGCTCCAGGCACCCGGCCGGACCCGGTCCTTCTACGACCGGATCGCCCGCGCCTACCCCGGCCCCGAGAGCCTCCTCCTGCTCACCCCCCTGCCCGCCGGCGGCGCCCACGCCCAAACCGCGGCCCGCGCCGCCTACGACGCACTCGCCCCCCACCTGCGGCCCGGCACCGGACAGCCGGTCCTGGCCGCCTTCAGCGGGGACGGCGTCGCCGCCTGCACCCTCGCCCGCCTCGCCGCCGCCGACGGCCACCAGCCCCGCGCCGTCGTCCTGGACACCACCGCCACCGAGCCCGACGACCTCGCCCACCGCCTCGCCGCAGCCGCCCGCCCCCACCCCTGACCACGCCCCCGCCACACATCGGGCGGCACCCCGGCCCGCGCCCCACACCACCGCACCCCGCCAAGCCACTTCACCGCACACCCTCGAACCGCGCTGCACCACCGAACACCGCCCAGCACCACCGCACTTCACCGCACACCGCACACCCTCGAACCGCGCTGCACCACCGAACACCGCCCAGCACCGACGCACTTCACCGCACACCGCACACCGCACGGCACCGGGCAGACAGCCCGGCCGAGAGCAGCCGGACGCCGAGGAGGCAGCCATGCCGGACCCCACCCCCACCCCCACCCCCACCGCCGCCCCGGCCCCGGCCCCGCACCCCGGCACCCGCACCCGCACCCGCACCCGCAGGGACGAGATCGCCTCCCGCGCCTGGGCAGAAGCACTGGCGATCGCCTGCGCGGACCCCGACCACGCCCGCCGCCCCCGCGGTGAGCTGATGGCCGCCGCACTGCAGGCGCACCGCACACTGACCCGGGGACCGGGCCCGAGCGTGCCGCTCACCGCACTGGGCCCGCACGGCGACCCGCGCGCTCTGGCCGCCTTCGTCGCCGTCTACGCCGCCCAGCAGCCCCCGCGCGCGACCCGCACCCCGGGCAACGCGACCTGACCCCACCCCCGGCAGGCAGCCCGGCCCCGAACTCCCCTCCCGCACACGGCAGTCACCCGCACACGGCGGTCACCCGCACACGATGCCCCGGCCCGCGCGAGTCCGCGCGGGGAGCCGACCGCCCGGGCGAGCCGAGTGCCGCCCCTCCCGGCGAGAAGGCCAGCCACCGCACCCCACTGCACCCCACCGTGCCCACCGCACTCCCGCGCCCGCCCCCTCATCCGCAGACCCGCGGACGGGGACGGGCGCATCCGTGTGTGCGGGGACTGGACGGCGTCCGTACGGGGCCGCCGTCGGCATGACGCCGGGTCAGGCAGGCCCGGCCCGGACCCCCTTCACCCCGCCACCCTCCGCCCAGGTCTCCAACCGGACTTCCTTGCGGCTTCCTTCCGGGCTTCTCCCACCCCAATGCAGACCGCTGTGCCTGTTTCTCACTCCTCCTGTAAGTCTCGATCCGTCACCGGAAGGGTTACGCGCCAGCAGGCGACCCACGCCGAGACGTAAACGGGACGTGCGGTCTGCTGGTTTTTCGGCGCCGGCTGCCCCAATTGATGCCTATTTAGGGCTACTTGGGGACGGACTCTCAGGGGTGGATCTCTCGAGGTGGGCTTGAGGTGGTCCCTGGAAGTCTTCCAAAACAGCGGGTATGGTTTGGTCTTGAGGAAGCCCGACCGCACTGCCGGTTCGCACAGTTCATCCGGAGCGAGTGTGGCCGGCCGGACACGGCCGGGCGGGCGTCCACGGAGGGGACGTACCGCTGCTGTTCCCGCCATCGGCCTGCAGGACGGAACCCTTGGAGTCAACTCATGCACGATGAAAGCCCGTTCTCCCGCCCGGCTGCCTCCGATGCCGCGCACGAGCAGCTCCTCGGCTCACTCGTCGTGGTCCTCGCCGACGTCCTGCGGATCACGCCGGAGCGGATCGACCCGGAGGAGACCTTCCGGCTGCTGGGCCTCGGCTCGCTGCTGTCCGTCCAGTTCGTCGCCGCGCTCAACGGCCACTACGGCACCGACGTGCGGGCCGACGTCCTGCTCGACCACCCCACGCCCGCCGCCCTGGCCCGTCACCTGGCACGCGCCGTGCTCCCGAACACCGCGGCCGCCGCGGGCGGACGTCCGGCGCCCGCCCGCCCCCTGGCCTCCACCGCACTGCCGGTGGAGGCGCACGACGACGGTGTCGGGACGGTACTGGAGACGCTGCGCGAGGAACTCGCCCGCATCCTGTGCTGCGACCCCTGGGACATCCACACCGAGGCCCCCTTCACCCTGCTCGGCGTCGACTCCGTCATCGCCTCGGAGTTCGTGGCCGCCGTCAACCGGATCTACGGGATGCAGGAGCCCGTCGGCACCCTCTACGACCACCCCGACCTCGTCAGCCTCGCGGTGCACATCGTCGCGGCCGATCCGCCGCACCAGGTCCCCGAGATCCTGCCCGCCCTGCTGGGCGTGACGGTTCCGGGAGCCGCCCCGCTGGGCGTCGGCGCCCTGCTGGACGCGGTGCGCGCCGGATGGCTGTCCATCGACGACGCGCTGGGCCAGCTCTCGCACCGGGACTGAAGAAGCGAACCCATGGACGCCACCGCGGACCTCATGAACGAACGCGAAGTCCTCACCCGCTTCAAGGCGGGACGTCTGGAACGGACCCAGGCCGTGCGCCTCCTCACGGCCCTGATGTCCGCCGGCACCCGGCAACACCCCGGCCCCCAGCAGCCGTTGCCCGCCCACAGTGCACGGCACGGCGCCGCGCCCCGCACCGGCATCGGCGTCACGGAGTCCACTCCGCCGCGTCCCGCGCGCGGCGCGGTACCGGCGGGGGAGGGGACGCCGGGGCAGGCGCGGTCGGCGACGCCTGCCCCGGTGAGCAGGACGGCCCCGCCCACACCGGCCGCGCCCGCCGCCCGCACCACACCCGCGCCCGCACTCGCACCCGAGACGTGGTCCGCCCCGCCGGCCCAGGAGACCTCCGCCCCGCCGGCGCAGCCGCAGGGCGACACCGGCATACCCGCAGCGGGCGCCGAGGGGAGCGAAGCGGACCTGGACCACTACGCGGTGGTGGGGATCGCCGGACGCTATCCCGGCGCCGCGGACCTGCACCTGCACTGGCGCAACCTGCGCGAGGGACGGGACACCTCCTCGCCTGGGCCGCTCGACCGGCCCGGCGGATCCCCCCTCGAACCCGGCCTGCGCGGCCACTTCCTGCAAGGAGCCGCCGACTTCGACGCGGACTTCTTCCAACTGGACGCCGCCGAAGCCGCCCTGATGGACCCTCAGGCACGCCTGTTCCAGGAGATCGTCTGGGAGGCACTGGAGGACGCCGGCTGCACCGGCTCCCGCCTGGACGCTCTGACCGGACCCGACGGCAGCCCCCGCGCCGTGGGGCTGTTCGCCGGCGTGAGCTCCGCCGACTACACCCTGCTGGCCGCCCAGGACTGGACCCGGGGCCGGCCGATGCCCGCCGCCGGCCACGGCGACCTCGCCGCCCACCTCGCCGCCCGCCTTCGCCTCAACGGCCCCGCCCACGCCGTCGACAGCGCCGCCACCTCCGCACTCGCCGCCGTGCACCTGGCCGTCGGCGCCCTGCGGCGCGGAGAATGCGCGGCCGCCGTCGCCGGCGGCGTCGAACTCCTGCTGCACCCCTCACGCGCCCGCGACACGGCCGGCGAGGGCGTCGGCGCCCTCGTCCTCAAACCCCTCGCCCGGGCCCTCGCCGACGGCGACCACATCCACGCCGTGCTGCGCCACACCGCCTACGCCGCCGGCCCCGCACATCCCGCCCCCGGCGCACCGTCCGGCCCGCCCGCCCCCGGCCCCGCCGTCCGCGAGACCCACGCGAGCACCACGCGGCGCATCGGCGACGCCGGAGCGGCCACCGGGATCGCGGCCCTGACCTCCGCCGTCCTGCAGCTGCGCACCGCCACCCTCGCACCCACCGCGCCCCGCTGCGCCCCCAAGGCCTGGCCCCGCCCCCGCACCCCGCACGGACAGGAACTGCCGCGCACCGCCCTCGTCGACCTCGCCCCCGCCCACGGCCCCCATGTCACGGTCCTCCTGGAGGAGTTCCCGCCCCCGCCCGCCGGCCCCGCCACCACCCCCGATCCGGCACCGGCACGGGAACAGGGGCCGGACTCCGCCCAGGAGCAGGCGCCGACGGCAGGGGAGGAACTGGTGCTGCTGTCCGCACCCACCCCCGCCCACCTGGCCGCCCTGGCCGCCCGCCTCGCCGACTGGATCGCCCCCGCCACCACGCAACCCGCCCCCGCGCGTACCTCTGCACCGGCCCCGGCACCGGTCTCCGCCCCGGCGCCGGCCGCCGGCCCGCTGCCCTCGCTCGCCGCGCTGGCCCGGACCCTGCGCACCGGCCGTGCCGCGCTGCCCTGCCGACTGGCCCTGACCGTCGATGACCTGCCCCACCTCCACGCGGCACTCACCCGGTTCACGGCCGACCCGCAGGCCGCACAGGACGAGGGGGTGTGCAGCGCCGACCTGCGCTCGACCCCGCACGACCCCTACGCTCTGGCCGCCGCGCCCGAGACCGCCGGCTACCTCGCCGCGCTGTGGCAGGCAGGCCGCCTGGAGCAGCTGAGGCGGCTGTGGCTGTCCGGTCTGCCCGTCGACTGGGCCACCCTGGAAAGGCGCGCCGGCGCCGGCGCCATGGTGGTGCCCCTGCCCCCGTCGCCCTTCCTGCGCCGCCCGCTGTGGCTGGACGACACCCGCCCCACCGCCGCCCCGGCCGACGAGGCCGGCCGGGCCGGCATGGCGGGGGAGCCGAGCTGATGCTGCCCACCGCCCTGCGCCGCGGCCACCCGGCCGGACCCGGTGAACCCGACCGGGCCCCGCCGGTCAAACTCTGGTTCTGCACCAACGAGGAACTCGCCGCCGAGTTCGCCCAGATCCTGGCGGGCGCCTGGCTGGACGCACCCGAACGCGAACTCGCCGAACGCTTCCTGTTCGAACGCGACCGCCACCAGTACCTCATCGCGCACGTCCTGGTGCGCCGCGTGCTGGCCCTGGAGACGGGCGTGCCCGAGTCGGAGGCCGTGATCTGGCGCTCGCCACGCGGCCGCCCCTTCTTCCGCAAGCCCCCCGAGGGCCTGCTGCGCGGCGGCCGCAAACTCGACTTCAACCTCTCCCACACCCACGGACACAACCTGCTCGGCATGGTGCGCCGCCACCGCATCGGCGTGGACGTCGAACGCCTGGACCGCGGCGACCGCGGCCTGAACACCGTCGTGGAGACCTTCGCCCCCACGGAACAGCAGTGGGTGGCCAAGGCGCCCCCCGGCCGCCCCCAGGACCGCCGCGTGCTGCGCCTGTGGACGCTCAAGGAGGCCTACTCCAAGGCCCGCGGCCTGGGCCTTGGCCTGCCCTTCGACTCGTTCGCCTTCGAACTGGCCGAGGACAACGGCGTTCTGGGCTTCACACCCCCGGGCGACGACAGCCAAGGCGCCCCGCGCTGGCGGTTCCTGGAACTGGAACCGGCCCCCGACGTGCTGGCCGCCGTCGCGGTGATCGTCGACCCCGGATCGCCCGCCGTGCTCCAGCTCCACCACGGCTTCCCCTGGAGCCGCAGCGTGCCCCAGCTGATCGCCCTGCCCGACCCCGCACCGATCCTGCCCTGACACCCCGGCCCGCCCCACCGTCCCGTAAGGCGGGGGAGGGCCAGGGAAAGGGCCGGGAGTCGGGTGCCGTGGGGGAACGCTTGAACACCGATCGAGCGACCCGCCCCCACCGGCCGCACCCGGCTAGCCTGAAAAAGGGACGTCAACAACCCCAACAACCGCTGAAAACCGGGGACTTGACGATGTTCGTCGGCCGGCCATGTGCGGCGGCTCCCCGGCCGGATGGGCGGGGCGCCGGCCACCCCGCCCCGCCACCCCGCCACCCCCGCCCGGCCGCCCCGCCACCCCCGGGATCCGGGCCCCGCACCCGTCGCACACCCAGCGCCCCTCACCGGGCCCGGCCGGCGCCGCACACCCCGCGACGCCGGGCACGCACCCTTCTCCCACGAAGAGCACAGGAGGACCCGCCATGGTGTCGACCGGCACCGCAGTCCACGAACGGACCCCGCGCACCCCGCGCACCGCGACACCGCACCGCCTGCTCATGTGCCGCCCGCAGTACTTCGACGTGACCTACAGCATCAACCCGTGGATGAACCCCGACAAGCCGACCGACACCGCCACCGCCCTGCTCCAGTGGGAGCAACTGCGCCGCCTGTACCTGTCGTTGGGGCACACCGTCGAGGTCGTCGAACCCGTCGAGGGCCTCCCGGACATGGTGTTCGCCGCCAACGGCGCCACCGTGGTGGACGGCAAGGTCCTCGGCGCCCGCTTCCGCCACCGCGAGCGCACCGCGGAAGGACCCGCCTACCTCGACTGGTTCGCCCGCAACGGCTACCGCGAACTGCTGTGGCCCGAGCACATCAACGAGGGCGAGGGCGACTACCTGCGCGTGGGACGCCGGATACTGGCCGGCACCGGCTTTCGCACCGACGCCCGCTCCCACGCCGAGGCGCAGGAGTTCTTCGGCCTGCCCGTGACAAGCCTGACCCTGCTCGACCCGGCCTTCTACCACCTGGACACCGCGCTCGCGGTGCTCTCCCCGGACGAAGTGATGTACTACCCGGCGGCCTTCAGCCCCGGCAGCCGGGCCGTGCTCAGGGAGATGTTCCCCGACGCCGTCCTCGCCGACGCCCAGGACGCCGCCGTGTTCGGCCTCAACGCCTTCAGCGACGGCCTCAACGTCCTGCTGCCCCAGGCCGCCACCGGCCTCATCGGCCGGCTCAAGGAACGCGGCTTCAACCCCATCGGCGTCAGCCTGGGCGAGCTCCTCAAAGCCGGCGGCAGCGTCAAGTGCTGCACCCTCGCCCTCTCCTGAACCCCGCACCGGCACGGCACGGCATGGCATGGCACGGCATGGGGCCACCGCGCTCTGCACCCTCCCCGAAAAAAAGGGGGCGGGGCGCGGTGGCGTCCGCAGAGTTCAGGACAGGCCGGTCAACGCGGAGAACACGTCGTCGAGTTCGTGCGAGTGCACCGTCAGCGACTCGGCCGTGAGCGCCGCCGCGTCCAGCACCTCGAGTACCGCCCGCAGCGTCTCGGTGCCCGCCTCGCCGGGGATCTGCAGGGTCAGCGTCGCAGGATCACTGACAGCGCCCCCGCCCGGCCCCGCGCCGAAGGCGGCCCCCGCACGATCGAGCGCCACCGCGTCCGCGAACCGCAGCCGCACCACCCCCGCCGGCGCCCCGCCCCCGGGCCCGGCGCGCCCGCTCACCCGGCCCGCCCCGCGCTCCAGGCGTGCCGGCACGAGACGCAACCCTGCGGGAGAAGAAGAAGAAGCAGCCGCACCGGACACCTGGGCAAGCGGCCCACCCCCACTGCCGTACGCCCCACTGCCGTACGCACCGCTGTCGTGCGCGTCCTCGTCGTCGTACCCGCCCTCACCGTCGACCTCGTACACCCCGACGTCGTACCCGTACACGTCCTCGTCGTCGTACACGTCGTAGGGGTCGGCTTCGGTCAGGGCGCTCAGCAGGATCCCGCGGGCCTCGGGGGACAGGGAGAGGGCCAGGCGGCGAGCCAGTTCGCGGGCCTGGCCGCCGGCGCTCTCGGCGGCGACGGCCAGTTCGGCGGCCCGACCCGGCGTGAGATCCGCGGCAGACCCCAGGGCCGGCCCCAGGCCCTGGCCGTCCTGGTCGTCCTGGCCGTGCGGGCCGGCCGGGTGCAGTGCGGGTCCGGGGGAGGGGAGGGCGTGCAGGGTGGTGCCGGCCGGGTCGGGAGCCCAGGGGGTGTCGGTCACGGTCACGGCCCTCGCCTTCGCTCGCGTGGTGGCGTCCGCGCTGCCGGCGGGCCCGCTCGCCCGGACACCGCGCCCGCACCGCTGCTGTCGGTGCTGCTCACGTGGTTGGTGGTTCACGGCCGGGGCTCCGTCTCGTCCGGGTCCGCGACGATGAGCGTGCCCGCCTGGTGGCCGGCGAACATCTGCAGGAGCACCGCGTGCGGGACCCGCCCGTCGATCACCCGGGCCGCGCCCACCCCGCCGCGCACCGCGTGCAGGCAGCCGGCCATCTTGGGCACCATGCCCTCGCTCAGTTCGGGCAGGAGCTTCTCCAGCTCGCCGGCCGTCAGCTGCTCGATCACCTCGTCGCTGTTGGGCCAGCCCGCGTACAGGCCCGCGACGTCCGTCAGCATGACGAGCGCGTGCGCCCGCAGAGCCCGCGCCAGGGCGGCGGCGACGGTGTCGGCGTTGACGTTGTGGACCAGGCCGTCCTCGGCGCTGCGGGCCAGCGGTGAGACGACCGGGATCCGGCCGTCCGCCAGCAGGCCCTCGATGACACCGGTGTCGACCTGCGTGATGTCGCCGACCCGGCCGATGTCCACCGGCTCCCCGTCGATCCACGGCACGTGCCGCACCGAGGTGAGGGTGTCGCCGTCCTCGCCGGTCATACCGACGGCCAGCGGACCGAACCGGTTGATCAGACCGACCAGTTCGCGCTGCACCTGCCCGGCCAGCACCATCCGCACCACCTCCATCGCGGGCGGTGAGGTGACCCGCAGCCCGGCCCTGAACTCGCGCTGCAGGCCGCGCCGCGCGAGCTCGGCGTCGATCTGGGGGCCTCCGCCGTGCACCACCACGGGCCGCAGCCCCGCGTAGCGCAGGAAGACCACATCGCGGGCGAAGGCCGCGGTGAGGCCGGCGTCGACCATGGCGTGGCCGCCGAGTTTGATGACGACCGTGCGGCCCTGGTGGCGGGCCAGCCACGGCAGGGCCTCCGAGACCGCCGTGGCCTTCGCCTGGGCGGGATGCACGCTGACGGTGCTGACGGTCATCAAAACTCCTCCGTGGATACCCCGGCCTTCAGACCGGGGAGGAAACGGACTCCTGCGGAGCGGGGCGCGGGCAGTAACTCCCCGTCAGGCGGATCGCCGTGCCGCGACCAGGACCCCGCAGGCCGGTGGACATGCGCTTGAAGACGGCACGAAAAGGCTTGGCCGCACGGCGCCCTCTTGGGAAGGTGAACACCTGCCGGCCCCGCACGCCGAACGCGCCGCCATCATCGCGCCGCACCCGGACCGGCGGAAGCCGATTCCCGTCAACACGCGCACGCTAGCGGCTTCCCGGCTCCTTTCCGCATGCCGGCGCCCCAGGCGGTCACGTCCTGCCGACAGGACAGCCGCCGACGCCCGCCGCGACCCCGGGCGGAGGAATTCCCGGAGAATCCGCGCGCACGGCCAGCGCCCCGACGGTCCCGCGACCGGGCGCGCCGCCCCGTCAGCCGATTCCGCGGCCGGCACCGCTACCGCCGGTCCTCCTACGGCCATTCGCTCACCCCCCTTTTTTTGTGCGGCACGGTGAACCTGAGGGACAGATCCCGCTCGCATTCGCCTCGCGGGCCGCTCGCGCCGTGCCCGCGTTACCGCTCGCATCGCGACCGGGCACGGTTCGTACGCGCACGAGGCCCGCGCACCCCGCGCACCCCGCGCACCCCGCGCACCCGTGCATCCCGCGCACGGCGGGCGGACGCGCCCGAAGGACGCGGCGGGCCCCTCTCGCGGTCCCCGGTGCCGCACACGGCACCGGGGGATGCGGGCACCCGCCCGCGCAGCGGTGCCCGTTCAGAGGGCCGAGGAGTGGGCCTGCACCGGGCAGCCGCGCTCCAACTCCCGCTCGGTGCGCCCCAGCACGATCGAGTCGGCGATCTCACCGCTGCGCACGGCGATGTTCGACAGCAGCGCCGACGACAGGCCATGACTGTGCTCGGTACCGCCCTGCAGATAGACCCCGCAGGTCAGATCCGAGGCGGGCACCAGACGGTAGTCGCGCTCCACCCGGTGGCGGCCCGCCGCGTCCCGCTCGAAGTGCCGGTCGAAGTCGCCGAGCAGCCGGGCCGGGTCCAGGCCGTCGTAGCCGGTGGCGAACACCAGCGCGTCGACGGCCAGTTCCTCCGTCGAGTCGTCCAGCAGCGACCGCAGCAGCACCCGCGTCTCGCTGCCGGCCCGCTTGACCTCCGCGACCCGCGTCAGGTTGCGGAAGTGCAGCCGCCGGCTGCCGCGCACCTGCTCGTCGTACAGCCGCTGGTAGAGGGACTGGATGACATCCGCGTCGACCACCGAGTAGTTGGTGTTGCGGTGGTAGCGCCAGAACGCGTCCTGGGCCCGCTCGTTGCCGAAGTAGTACTCGTCGACCGCGCCGGGGTCGAAGACCTGGTTGGCGAAGGGGGTGTCGTCGGCGACGGAGTAGCCGTAGGAGGGGATGACCGCCGAGACCTGCGCGCCCGGCAGCGCGTCGTGCAGGAACCGGGTGATCTCGGCCGCGCTCTGCCCGGCGCCGACCACCGCCACGCTCTTCAGGGCGGCCGGGTCCTGTTCGTTGAAGCGGCCCAGGAACTGCGAGCTGTGCCACACCCGTTCATCCGCGACCACCCCCTCCGGAAGGCGCGGCACCAGGCCCGTGGAGATGGCTACGTTGCGGGCGGTGACCCGGCTGAGCGTGCCGTCGGGCGCCCGGACCTCGACCTCGATGAGGTCACGATTGAGCACCCCGCCCTCGGTGCCGGGACGGATCGCGGTGACCTCCGCGCCGTAGGTGACCCGGTCGCTCAGACCCGCCGCCGCCCACTCCAGGTACTGGTGGAACTCCTGGCGGGTCGGGAAGAAGTCCTGGTTGTTCACGAACTGCACCAGCCGGTTCGCGGCGTGCAGATACGAGATGAAGCTGAACCGGGACATCGGATTCCTGAAGGTCGCCAGGTCCTTGAGGAACGAGATCTGCATGGTCGTCGACGGCAGCAGCATGTTCCGGTGCCAGCCGAACGAAGGCTGCCGCTCGAAGAAATGGGACGTGACCGGATGCTCCGGAGCGCTCGCCCCGTGCTCCTCCAAGGCGATCGCGAGCGACAGGTTGGACGGGCCGAACCCGATACCGACCACGTCGTAGATCTCCTGGCTGCGCCTGCCCGTTATGCCCATAGAAAACTCTCCCGCTTGCGTCTGGAAAACTCGGCCGGTGGCCCGAGAGACCGTTCTGCAGTGTTGCTGTGGAGAGCCTCTCAAAGGCAACTTGAAGATGGCATGAAGACCGTTCGAGAGATACTCGAAGTACGCGGCACCCGGAAAGCGTTGTCCTGCCGGCGGGACGACGATATGGTCGGCGCAAATTTTCAGAACTCCGCGCGGCGCCGCCGACGGCGAGATGCCCGGAGCAATGCGATCAGCGCGCAATTCGGATCGGCCGTGCCCTGAGCCGGAGCTATTCCCCGATCCGCCGTCGAGCCCGAATCCGCCTTTCGAAAGGGTGAATCCGCATGTTCGTGCCCAGCTCCTACCGCGAACCGGACAGTTCGTGGATGGTGGACCTGATCCGCGCCAATCCACTGGCACTCGCGGCCGCCAACGGCCGCCCCGAGGACGGCCCGTTCGCCACCCACCTGCCGGTCATCTTCGACCCCGACACCTCGGGCGAGTGGACCGGCGACCTGCCCGGCGCCACCCTCCTCGGACACATGAACCGGGCGAACCCGCACTGGGCGGCCCTGGAGTCGGGCAGCGTCCTGTTGCTGACCTTCACCGGCCCGCACTCCTACGTCTCACCCACCGTCTACGAGGTGACCCCGGCCGCCCCGACCTGGAACTTCACCGCCGTCCACGTACGGGGCGTGGTGGAGAAGATCGACTCGGTGCAGGAGACCCTGGGCGTCGTGGAGTCCACCGTGCGCGCCTTCGAGGGACGGTTCGGCAACGGCTGGGACATGACCGCCTCCCTCGGCTACTTCCGCAAGATCGCACCCGCCGTGGGAGCCTTCCGCTTCACCGTGACGGGCGCCGAGGGCATGTTCAAGCTCAGCCAGGAACAGCCCGGCGAAGTCCGCGAGCGGGTCCGCGAATCGTTCGGGCAGAGCGCCTGCACCTACAAACGCGAGACGGCCGGCCTGATGAGCCGGCTGCCCTGAGCGGCGGGACAACCCGAGCAACGCGGGACACCCCGAGCAACGCGGGGGAGCGGGGCCGCGGCGCCGGCAGGGTCAGGCGCTGACGGCCACCGCCCGAACCGTCCGCCCGCCACCGGCCGCGCCACCGCGGCCCTCACCCCTGCCCGCACCCCCGGCGCCCGCACCCCCGGCGGGAGGGCAGGCGGCCGGTGCCGGTACGGCGCCGGCGTCCCGCAGCGCGGGCACCTCCCGCTGTTCCCCGCCCGCATCGGGGTCCTGCAGAGCGGTGGCGGCCGCACTGTCCAGCGTCGCCGTCACCCACTGCTCGAAGTCGACACCCAGCTGCTCCGCCGCCCGGTGCCACCACTGCAGGCGGCTGCCGGGCAGATCCAGACGCTGATCGGCCTCCACGAGGGCCGGCGGCTGCTGCTCGCTGCGGCGCGCGGCACGCAGCGCACCGCGCAGCTGCTTGGTCGTCCACTGCTGGCGTTCGGCCCGCTCCAGCCACCGGTCCTGCTCCTCGGCCGGCAACGAGGCCAGCTCGGCATGGTGCTGGAAACTCAAGCCGGCCCGGCGCCGGGCGAGCGGAAAACGCCGCGACACCCACGCGTAGTTGCGCAGCGTCTGGTACGAGAGACCCACCGCGCGTATCCCGCGCTGGTAGCGGTCGGTGTAGTGGTCCTTGCCGTAGACCAGCCAGTCGCCCAGCCACCACGACGAGGAGTCCAGGACATCGGCGAGCTGACGCCCCGCCCGCTCCCACTCGTCGTACGCCATCAGCTCCGGCATCTGCAGACCCACCCGGGTCGTCAGCACCTGGCCCCGGCGGGCCCGCGCCCCCACCGCGCGCGAGGGCTGCGGCGCGCCCTGCGCGAGAGCGGTGGCCGGGCCGCCGTGCGACCCCGCGGTTCGAGCGGCCTGACGCTCCATCATGCCTCCAGCAAAAGAAAGGGGGGGTGTGGCGGGGTGTGGCACATGACCGGCGAAGACTCTTCCAGCGCGGGCTGGAGAGGAACCGGAGCCGAACTCGAACTACCGCACGAAGAACACCTCTGCGGCGCCGCCCCGCCCGCCGGGGCAGAAGGGGCCAGGGCAGAAGGGGCCGGGGCAGTGGGGGAGTCGTCCCGCCGGCACGGTCCGCCGCCGATACGGCGTGCGCCGCCGGGACGACCCACCACCACCGCCGTCCCGCGTCAGTGCGCGGCGGACGGCGCCGGGCAGAACTCGGCGTCCAGGACGGGCAGGACCGTTTCCGCACCCCAGTTGCTGTTGTAGTTGAACGTCAGCTGGTGGCTGCCGTCCTCGGTCAGGGCGGACAGGGACAGCCAGCCCACCGCTCCGCCGTCGTGGTACCAGAGGGTGATGCCGCAGCCCAGCGTGAGCCGCTCGATGCCCAGCCCGTAGGACGAGCCGGGGAAGTCGGGGTTGTCGACGGCTGTCTTGAGCTCCTTCACCTGCTGCGCCGGCAGCAGCTTTCCGCGCAGCAGGGCCCCGAAGAAGCGGTTCAGGTCCCCGGCGCTGGAGATGATGTCGCCGTTGCCCCAGCTCTGCGACCCGTTGACCGCGGTCACGTCGTCGATCCGCTCCGGCTGGTCGGCGAACAGCCGGGAGTAGCCGCGGCTGCTGGGCCGGGGCAGGCCGGTGCGCTCGCCGGGATTCGACGTCGCCGTGAGTCCGAGCGGCTCGATGATCCGCCGGCGCACCTCGTCCTCGTAGGACCGGCCTGAGACCTTCTCCACCACGAGGGCGGCCAGCACGTCGTTGGTGTTGGAGAACCAGTGCCGCACGCCGGGCGGGAACGCCGGCGGGTGCGCGAGGGCCACCTTGACCCGCGACAGGGGCGTCAGTGTGTCGTAGCGGTGGCGCAGATAGCCCTCGCCCGCCAGGTACGTCTGCCCGTACGCCGGGTCCGACACGTAGTCGAAGAGGCCGCTGGTGTGGTTGAGGAGCCGGCGCACGGTGATCGCACGGCCGTCGTTGCCGTTGCCGCTGACCAGGCCCGGCAGATAGCGGTCCACGCTGTCGTCCAGGCGCAGCTTCTTCTCCGCCTCCATCTGGAGCAGCACCGTGGCGACGAAGGTGTCGGTGATGTTCCCGACGCGGAACCGGTCGTCGGTGCCGCGCGCCGCACCCGTGGCCCGGTCGCCGACGCCCGCAGCCGTCTTCCACACGCCGCCGGCGTCGCGCGCCTGGGCGGTGACGCCGGGAACACCGGCCGCGACGGCCGCCTCGACCGCCCGCCGCGTCGCCTGGTGGGCCGCCGCCACAGCGGAAGTGTCCGGTGCCGCCTGGACGGGAGCGGTGAACGCGCCCGCCGTCAGCGCGAGCGCCGCCACACCGACCGCACCGGCCCGGGATCTCTTGCCTGTCCTCATGTTCTGGCTCCTGACGTTCGTCTGTCGGTACGTGGCCGGTGTACGGGGTCCCTGCGAGGTGCGGGGCCGAGCCGTGCACGCGCCGCCCGGAACCGCGCGGCGCTCTGGTGCGAAGGGGCCGCCCGCACAACGAGGGCGCGGTGCGGCCCGGGGGTTCAGCGGGTGCGGGCGGTGGCCGCCGCGTCGAGCGCGGCGGTCGCGTCCCGCTGGATCTGCCGCAGCAGCGCCGAGGGATCGTCGGCGAAGTAGAAGTGACCGCCTTCCAGGACCCGCAGGCCCAGGAAGGGTGCGAAGTGCCGGGCCCAGCCGGTCATCGAGGCGGGCGGGGCGGAGTGGTCCGCGCCGCCCGCGTAGGCGGACAGCGCCACCGGCAGTACGGCGGCGTCCGGATCGGGCCGCCAGGTCTCCACCAGACGCAGGTCGGCCCGGATGACCGGCTCGAACAGGGCCCACAGGTCGGGGTCCTCCAAGACGTCGCCGGGGGTGCCGCCGAGGAGCCTCAGCCGCTCCCGCAGCGCGGCGTCGGGCAGCTGGTGGTAGCGCGTCCCCTGCCCGGCCGGCTGCGGCGCGGTCCGCGCCGAGAGCCCCGCCCACACCGGAAGCGGCAGGCCCCGCGCGAGGATCCGCCGGGTGATCTCGTAGGCCAGCAGGGCGCCCATGCTGTGCCCGAACAGGGCGTAGGGGCAGTCCAGTTCCTCCTCGATACCCTCCAGCAGATGGTCCGCGAGACGGCCGGCGTCGCTGATCCGCTCCCGGTCGAGCAGCAGCCCGTGGCCCGGGGCGTCCAGCAGCCGGACATCCCACGACGAGGGCAGAGCGGCCGGCCAGGTGCGGTAGAGCAGGTGCGAGCCGCCCGCGTGGTGCAGGACGAACAGGCGCAGGGCAGGTCGGGTGCTGTTCATCGCTCTCCCTCGGATCGGGCCGCGTCCCGGGGACCATAGAACGGCGCCCGCCCGTCGCGTTCCGGCCACCGGGCGCCCTGTGCCGCGGCTGTGGCGGCTTTCGAGCGGCCCTCAGGCGAGGCGCCGCGCCCCCCGCCCCGGACCGCCTCCCTCCACTGCGCGCCGGGCCCCGGCCCGCCCCACGGACCGGCCGCCCCGCCGGCCCTGACCGCCGCCGTGCACCCCGGCCGCCCGCGCCGTCCCCACAAGCCGCGCGCCTGCTTCCTTCCCGCCGCCCGCGCCCCCGCCCGAGCGGCCCCGGCATGCCGGGGCCGGGCCCGCCTGCCGGCGGCGTCACGGACCGGGCAGGACCCGCCCCCCGGTCTCGACCAGGACTCGACCAGGTCCGCACCAACCATCGCTAGATTGACGGACGTTGGCACCAGCGACGCGGCCGGCCAGGCCCGTACGACACCCGCGGACCCGCCCACAAGGCCAGGGGTCCCCACCACCGCTCGAACCGGAGCGGACGCCACACGGGTCTGGCCGCCGTAGCTCCCGCCCAGCTCCAGCACCGCGAGGCAGACGATCTCGCATCCGTACGTCGCGGACCGGCGGCACCGCCCCGGTCCCAGGCCGCTCCCGGGACACCGCGAGCGCCCTTCGACGCCGTGGTGTCCGATCGGCCAATCTGCGCCCAGGACAGCGAAGTCCGGCGAAGGGACGAACCGGTGAACGACGACTGGCAAGAACTCGACCAGCCACTGCGCCACGCCCACACCCACAGCTACGTGGGCGGCACGGCACAGGCCGGCGCCCCGCCGCTGCGGCTCGCCGGAGCGGACGACGAGGCGGCGGTCTCCGCCGAACCGCACATAGTCCGCGGCATCGACTGAGCCCTCCGGGCTCCCCGCACCGCGTACCGGCCTCCGACGGGGGCGCGACACCCTGGCCCGAGCGGCCCCCGGAGCGCCGTAGCCGTTGCCCCACGCGCACGGCCCCGCATGCCACACGGCCTGCGGGGCCGTGCGCCGAGCGGCCCGCAACTCCCGCCGCACAGCCGGAAGTCCTACGTTCCCGCTGCCGGGCCTGTGCCGCGAACACCGCCCGCACGACGCACGCGGCGTGACACCGCGCCACGCACACCGAGGGCACCCCGGCCCCGGCGACACACGCCCCCTCCGCCCCCGGCCCGGTAGCCGCGACGCGGCTCGCCCGGGGATGACATACGAACCCGCCCACCTCTGGCCCGCCGGTCGAGATGCGGCTTGCCCGCGGATCACATGCGAACCCGCTCGCCCCCGGCCCGTCAGCCGCGACGCGGCTCGCCCGGTGCCGCAGCCACCCCGGTCGGCGCGGGCAGGCACCTCACCGGAGCCCGACCACGAGCGGCCCCGACCGCAGCCAACTCCCGGCCCACCGAGCCCCGTACATCCGAGCCGGCCCACCACGCGCAGCCGGGTACGCGCCGGCCCCGCCGGGCAAGGCACCCGGGGCGCGGCCCCGCACCCGTGGCCGGCCCGTCGCGGCTCGCCCGGGGATGACATGCGAACCCGCTCGCCCCCGGCCCGTCAGCCGCGACGCGGCTCGCCCGGTGCCACAGCCACCCCGGTCGGCGCGGGCAGGCACCCCACCGGAGCTCGACCACGAACGGCCCCGACCGCGGCCAACTCCCGGCCCGCCGAGCCCCGTACACCTGAGCCGGCCCACCCCGCGCAGGCGTGGTACGCGCCCCAGCGCGCCGGCCCCGCCGGGCAGGGCGCCCGGGGGCGTGGCCCCGTACCGGTGGCCGGCCCGCCGGGCCCCCGTACACCCGAGCCGTCCCACCCCGCGCACGCGGGATACGCGCTGCCCCAGCGCGCCGGTCCCGCCGGGCAGGGCGCCCGGGGCGCGGCCTGTGCCCTGCCCGGCGTCATGTCGCGCCCCGGGCGGGCGCATTGGCCCCTGCGGAGGAGCGCGGATCCGGGCCCCGCACCGGTGGCCGGCCCGTCGTGAGCGACGCAGCGCGCGACCGGCACCTCTCCCGGCCCCGCCGCAAGCAGCGCGCCCCTGCCCGGTGCGGCACCGTTGCGGACGTTGCCGCCCCGCGGCCCGCGAGCGGAACGCCGACGAGCCCCGGTACGGAACACACCCGGGATGCGCAGAGCCCGCCTCTGCCGAACCCGCCCCCCCGCCCGAGCCGTGCCGGCCCCATCGTCGAGCCGCTCTGAACCCGGCCTCCAGCCGTACTGTGGCCGGCCGGACCCGGGCGGGGCGGCCGCGCATCGTGGCACAGGAACCCGGCCCGGTACAGAGGATCCCGGCCGGGTGCGGGCCCTTTTCCCGACGGGGCGGACGCCGTGGCGGCGGTCCTTGTCGCGCCGGGGGCCCGCTCCCTACGGTCGTGGCAACGCCGGGGTCGCACCGACGCCGGGTGTCCTGTCGACCGGACGCCCGGGTGTCCCGTCGACCGGACGAAGCCGGCCGGTGAACCCCGCCCGGTGCGTTCTCGCACCCGGCCCGGCGACAGCCCATCCCGAGTCACCCCATGACGGTTAAGGACGGTGCCAGGTGAGCACGAACCCCTTCGATGACGAGGACGGCCGCTTCAACGTTGTGGTCAACGACGAGGAGCAGCACTCCCTGTGGCCGGCGTTCGCCGAGGTGCCCGCCGGCTGGCGGGTGGTCTTCGGTGAGGCGGCCCGCGCCGAGTGCCTGGAGTACGTCGAGTCGAACTGGACCGACCTGCGCCCGCGGAGCCTGCGTGAGGCCATGGCCGCGGACTGAACACCACGCCCACCGAACGGGGCTGACGCGACGTCAGGCCGCGGGGTCCCTACAGCGGGCCCCGCGGCACCCCCCGGGGTGCGCCTGCCGCGTCCCGGCACGCGCCAGCGATGTGAGCGGGCCGGCCCCGGCCGACGGCGGCGACCGCCGCCCGGCACGGCCGGGGGACCGGTCCAAGACACGCGCGAACACTGTGAGTTGGGAGATGAAGTGGTGACGGGCGCTGTGAGAACTGCGAACAGGTACAAGCCGAGGCCGCACACCACGGGGGAGCCGGCCCAGCGCGATGTGGTCCTGTCCTTCGTGGGGACGCACGCCACGGTGCAGAAGTCGGGGATGGTCTTCCCGCAGAACCTCTCCGAACGGTCCTGGGAACAGATCGGGGCCAACCTGCGGGAGCTGGTGAACTCCTCGGCCTGGTGGCTCGCCGACTGGCTGATCTACGGAGAGGCCACCTACGGATGGCGGCGCTACAAGGAGGCCGTCGAGCGGACCGGACTCGACTACCAGACCCTGCGCAACTACGCCTGGGTGGCCCGCCGTTTCGAGCACGACCGGCGGCGCGACAGCCTCAGCTTCGCCCACCACGCCGAGGTGACCCGGCTGTCCCCGCCGGAGCAGGACTACTGGCTGCGCAAGGCGGAACAGCAGAAGTGGTCGCGCAACGAACTGCGCCGCGCGGTGCGCGCCAGCCTGGCCGTGCAGAGCGACCAGGCCCAGCTCCCCGACAGCGCCGGCGACGGCGGGCAGGACGCCGCCACCGGAACCGCACCGCAGGCCGCAGGACAGGGCGGGAGCAAGGTCACCACGCTGACCATCGAGCTGTCCGCAGGCCAGCTGGAGTACTGCTCCAAGGCGGCCGCCGCGCACGGACTGCCCGTCGACAAGTGGGTGGCCCGGATCCTGGAGAGCGCCGAACGCCACAGCGCCTGAAGAGCGCACCGCCCCGGCGCGCGTCCGGGGCGAACCCTCTGCCCAGGTGCCGCGACGGGACGCCCGACCCGGCACCGTACACATCGGAGTCAGCTGATGATCCTTCAGGGAAAGCGGGTGGCCCTGCCGCCCTCGCCCGTCGTCCACCGGCGGTTCGAGGAGCACGCCCGGGCCACCCCCGACGCCCTCGCCGTCGTCTGGTCCGGCCGGCAAGTGACGTACGCGGAGCTCGACGCGCGCGCGAACCGGTTCGCGCACCTGCTCACCGCACGCGGCCACGGCCGCGGCGCGAAGGTCGGCATCTGCCTCGACTACTCGATCGACATGATCGTCGCCATCCTCGGCACCCTGAAGGCCGGCGCGGCCTACGTGCCCTTCGACCCCGCCTACCCCGCCGCCCGCCTCCAACTGCTGCTCGGGCAGGTACCCGGCCTCACCCTGATCGTGGCCTGCCCGGCGACGGCCACCATGGTCCAGTCCGCGGGCGTCGAGGCCATCGACCTCGAACAGCTCGCCGGCCACCTCGCGACCCTCCCGGCCACCGCCCCCGACGTCCACGTCACCGGCGACGACCTCTGCTACGCCGTGTTCACCTCCGGCTCGACCGGCACCCCCAAGCTGGCCGCGGTCCGCCACGAGGGCTGGTTCAACCTGATGAACTGGCTCCAGCTCGAGTACGGCCTGCACCGCGGCTCCCACAACCTGGTCGTCTCCGCCTTCGGCTTCGACCTGTCCCAACGCGCCCTGATGACACCGCTGTTCTGCGGCGCCACCCAGCACCTGATGGCCAGCCGCAACTTCGACGCCATGCTCGCCCACCGCATGCTCACCCAGTACGACATCCGCGTCGTGCACTGCGCCTCCAGCACCCTGTACCTGCTGGTCGACTGGGAGGACGCGCGCGGCGGCGACGCGCTCGCCCGCCTCGACTACGTCCTGTTCGGCGGGGAACCGCTCAAGACCGAACGCCTCACCCGCTTCGCGCGCCGCCCGGGCACCACCTGCACCCTGCTGCACCAGTACGGCGTCGCCGAGTGCACCGACGTCGCCACCTCCTACGACCTGGCCCGCTACCGGCCCGGCGAGCACGACATCGCCCCGGTCGGCCGGCCCGCCCACAACACCGCCATCCACCTCCTGGACGCCGATCTGCGCGAGGTCCAGGCGGGCCAGGACGGCGAGATCTGCATCTCCGGAGCCGGCGTCGGCGCCGGCTACCTGGGCGCCGCCGGCCCCGAGAACGCCAGGTTCACGACCATCGACGTCGCAGGCACACCGCTGCGCGTCTACCGCACGGGAGACCGCGGCCGGATCGACGACAGCGGCCAACTCGTCGTCGCCGGACGGATGGACGCCCAGATCAAGGTGCGGGGCATGCGGATCGACCCCACCGACATCGAACGCGCCCTGGGCCGGCTGGCCGGCGTCCGCGAGGCGGCCGTGGTGGTCACCTACAACGACGGCGGCGAAGCCGAACTGAACGCCTTCGTCGTCCCCTCGGGCAACGACCTCGCCGAGGACGACCTGCGCACCCGCCTGCTGTGGACCCTGCCGCGGAACATGGTGCCGTCCCGGTTCACGAACATCCTGCGCCTTCCGCTGAGCCCGCACGGAAAAGTGGACCGCGCCGCCCTGGCGGACATCAGCCGCACCCAGTACGCCGGCAGCAACACCGCGGCATGACCCGGCCTTTGACCGTGACGACAACCGAGAGGAATGCGATGACCGCCGACCGCGTCCGCGCCATCTGGTGCCGGGAACTCGAACGCGACGACATCACACCCGACGACGACTTCTTCGCCCTGGGCGGCCAGTCCCTGATCATGGTCAGGATCCAGGGCGCCTTCATCGAGGAACTGGGCGCCGAGGTCCCCATGGACCAGATGTTCCTCAACCCGACCGTGGCGTCGATCAGCGCCTACATCGACTCCCAGGCCGCCCTCGCCCCATAACCGCCACCGCCACCGGCACCGCCACCGGCGGGCTCCGGCAGGCGCGGCGCCGTCCCGCCGGCGGGACACCCCGCCATACCGCACCCATTCCAACACCCTTTCCACAGGCGTCCTTTCACGGCCCGCGGCATCTCTTCATCCCGCCCGCCCGGGCCGGATAGCCTCGAATTCGTCCACGGCCACCGCCCCCCCTTTTTCTCTGATTCGGCGGGCCGCAGCGAACAGCGCACCCCCATCACGCCCTGGCATTTCCGGCCGCGGCCGAACCGTGCCATAAACCATCCGGTAAGAGAGGCGCCATGTACGACGTGATTGTCATAGGTGCCCGTTGTGCGGGTTCGCCGACGGCCATGCTTTTCGCACAGCAGGGATATCGCGTCCTGCTCCTGGAGAAAGCGCGTTTCCCGCAGGACACCCTCTCCTCGCACTACATCCACCAGCAGGGCATCGCCCTCCTCAACCGGTGGGGCCTGCTGGACAGGATCCGCGACTCGGGCGCCCAGCCGATCACCCACCAGCGCTACGAGGGCCCCGGCGTACGCATCGAGGGCTTCTCCCTGCCCATCGACGGCCTGCGCACCACCTACGCGCCCCGCCGCTACGTCCTGGACCCCATCCTCGCCGACGGCGCGGTCGCGGCCGGCGTCGACTTCCAGCAGGGCTGCGCGGTCAACGACCTCCTCTTCGACGGCGACCGCGTCACCGGCGTGCGCTACACCACGCCCGCCGGCACCGTCACCACCGAACAGGCCCGCCTGGTCGTCGGCGCGGACGGCATGCGCTCCCTGGTCGCCCGCAAGACCGGCGCCCCCAACGTCATCGAACACCCACGGATGACCTGCACCTACTACAGCTACTGGTCAGGCGTCCCCTCCGACTTCGAGCTCTACGAACGCACCGGCCGCTGGATCGGCGTCCTGCCCACCAACGACGACCTCACCCTGCTCATGGCGTACTTCCCGCAGGAGGACTTCGGCCACGTCCGCAAGGCCGTGGAACCCGCCTACCTCGACGCCTTCCGCACCACCGCCCCCGAGCTGTACGAGCGGATGCAGGCCGGCGAGCGCGTCGAGCAGCTGTACGGAACCGGCCACCAGGACAACTACTTCCGCAAGGCCTACGGCCCCGGCTGGGTCCTGGTCGGCGACGCCGTCAACCACAAGGACTCCATCACCGCCCGCGGCATCACCGAAGCCTTCGTCCAGGCCCAGACCCTCACCGACGCCATCGGCCAGAACCTGCACGAGGACACCGCCCTCAAGCGGGCCCTGCGCCGCTACGAGAACAGCCTGGGCGACGAGGCCCTCAACCACTACCAGGGCGCCCTGAACGTCGCCGAACTCAAGCCCGAGGGCCGCACCGAGATGCTGCGCAAGCTCGTCGGCCACCAGCAGCACATCGACCGCTACTTCTCCACGCTGTCGGGCGCGTGCTCCATCGACGACTTCTACAACGACGAACTGCTGACCCTGCTCGACCAGAGCTGACGACCTGACGACCTGCTCCCTGGTAACGCCGAATTTGGAGACAAGATGATCCCGTTGTCGTTCGCGCAGCGCCGGCTGTGGTTCGTGGACCGCTTCGAAGGCCCCTCGCCGACCTACAACGGCGCGTTCGCCCTGCGGCTGACCGGCGAACTGGACGTCGACGCACTGCGGGCGGCGCTCCACGACGTCGTCGACCGGCACGAGGTGCTGCGCACGGTCATCGTCGAGGACGACGACGGCGTCCCGCACCAGCAGGTCCTGGCCCAGGGACACGAGCAGGTCACCCTGCCGCTGCACGAGGTCACCCCCCGCACGCGGGACGCGGCCGTCGACCGGGCGGCCAAGCAGACCTTCGACCTGGCCACCGACGTACCCATCCGGGCCGTCCTGCTGCGCTGCGCACCCCACGACCACACCCTGGTCCTGGTCGTCCACCACATCGCCCTGGACGGCGAGTCCCTGGGCCCCCTGCTGCGCGACCTCACCACCGCCTACACGGCCCGCCGCGAGAACCACGCCCCGCGCTGGGAGCCGCTGCCGGTGCAGTACGCGGACTACACCCTGTGGCAGCAGGACGTGCTGGGCCAGGAGTCCGACCCCGACAGCCTCGCCGCCCGCCAACTGGCCTACTGGCGCGAGGCGCTGGCCGACCTCGCCCAGCCGCTGGCCCTGCCCACCGACCACCCCCGCCCGCGGGCGGTCAGCTCACGCGGCGACCTCGTCGAGTTCCCCGTCGAACCCGGCCTGCTGCGCGCCGTGGAGAAACTCGCCGCCGAGCAGGACATCACCGTCTCCATGGTCATGCAGTCCGCGCTCGCCGTCCTCCTGCACCACCTGGGCTGCGGCGACGACATCCCCCTCGGCGCACCCATCGCCGGCCGCACCGACGAGGACCTGCGCGACCTCGTCGGCTTCTTCGTCAACACCTGGGTGCTGCGCGTCGACCTCCGCGGCAACCCGACCTTCCTCGATCTGCTGCACCGCGTACGCGAGCGGGCACTGGCCGCCTACGACAACCAGGACATGCCCTTCGAGCGGCTCGTGGAGCGCCTCAACCCCGACCGCTCCACCGCCTACCACCCCTTCTTCCAGGTGATGCTCGCCTGGCAGGAGCCGCTGGGCGAGCTGCACTTCGCCGGCCTGGACGTCCAGTCGCAGACCCTGGAGACCGGCACCGCCAAGTTCGACCTGTTCTTCAACATGATCCCGGACAGCTCGGGCGGCGCCGGGGTGCGTCTGGAGTACGCCACCGACCTCTTCGACCAGGACACCGTCCAGGCCATCGCCGCCCGCTTCGTGCGCGTGCTGGGCCGGCTGACCGCCGACACCGGGCGCGGCGTCAGCAGCATCGACGTCCTCGACGAAAGCGAACGCGGCCGGCTCCTCACCTTCACCACCCCCACCCCCGAAGAGGGATCCGCGCAGACCGTCCCCGGCCTGTTCGAGGCCCAGGTACGGCGCACCCCCGACGCCCCGGCGATCGTGTGCGAGGGCCGCACCCTGACCTACCGCCAGCTCGACGAACGGGCCGCCCGTATCGCCCGCGAACTCACCCGCCGCGGCGCCGGCCCCGAAGACCTCGTCCTGCTCGCCCTGCCCCGCACCGAGGACCTCGTCGCCGGCCTCCTCGGCATCCTCAAGTCCGGTGCCGGCTACCTGCCGATGGACCCGCAGTACCTCAGCGCCCGCGCCCGCACGGTCCTCGACGAGGCCGCCCCGCGCTTCGCGGTCACCGACACCGCGAGTTGGCAGGACATGCCGCCCAACACCGTCGAGGCCCTCCGCCTCGACGACCCCGCCCTGTGGAGCGCCCCCGAGACCGCCCCCGAGACGGACCCGGGCAGCACCGCGCCGGCCCCCGGCAACCTCGCCTACGTCATGTACACCTCCGGCTCCACCGGCAAGCCCAAGGGCGCCGCGATCACCCACCGGGGCGTCGTCGACGGCATCCGCGCCCTGGCCCGCACCGTGCACGCCGCCCCCGGCCACCGCATCCTCGCCGGCACCTCCGTCAACTTCGACGTCTCCGTCTTCGAACTCCTCAGCGCCCTGAGCACCGGCGCCACCGCCGAACTCGTACCCAGCGCCCTGGCGCTGGCCGAACGCGACCACTGGGACGGCCACATCCTCAGCGCCGTCCCCTCCGTGCTCGGCGAACTCCTCGGCCACCTCCACAAGGCCCCCGACGTGCACACCGTCGTCTTCGCCGGCGACGTCCTGCCCGCCCGCCTGGTCCGCCAGGTCCGCGAGGCACTGCCCGGCGTGAACATCGTCAACTCCTACGGGCAGAGCGAGAGTTTCTACGCCACCACCTTCACCCTGCCCGCCAAGGAGGACCTCACCGACGGCGACGTCACCCCCATCGGCACCCCGCTGCCCGCCATGCGCGCCTACGTCCTTGGCCCCGGCCTCGCTCCCGTACCGCACGGCGTGATCGGCGAACTGTACGTCGCCGGAAGCTGCCTGGGCCGCGGCTACCACGGCCGGCCCGCGCTGACCGCCGACCGCTACGTCGCCGACCCCCACGGCCCCGCGGGCGAGCGCATGTACCGCACCGGCGACCTGGCCCGCTGGAACGCGCAGGGCCGGCTGGAGTGCGTGGGCCGCGGCGACGGCCAGGTCAAGGTGCGCGGATTCCGCATCGAGACCGCCGAGGTCGAAGCGGCCGTCACCCAGCACCCCGGGATCAGCGAAGCCGTCGTCATCAGCCGCACCGTGCCCTCCGGCGGCCGCCAACTCGTCGCCTACGTGGTGCACACAGGCGAAGGCGCCGTCGGCGACGACGGCGCCGGCGGCATCGGCGACGTCGACGTGCAGTCCGGCGCCTCGGCCGCCGAACTGCGCAAGTTCGTCGCCGCCCGCCTGCCCGACTACATGGTGCCCTCCGCGTTCGTCGCACTGGGCCGCCTGCCGCTGGGACCGACCGGCAAACTCGACCGCACGGCACTGCCCGAACCCGAGTTCCAGGGCGAGACCTACCGCCACCCGCGCACCGAGGCCGAAACCGTCATCGCCGCCGCCTACGCCGACGTCCTGGGCGTCGAACGCGTCGGCATCGACGACGACTTCTTCGCCGTCGGCGGCGACAGCCTGCGCTCCATCCAGGTCGTGGCCCGCGCCCGCGCCCGCGGCCTGCACCTCACCACCCGCGAGATCTTCGAGTGCCGCACCGCCGCCCGCCTCGCCGAAGCGGCCTCGGCCCGCCGCGACCAGGCACCCGTCCTGGCCGAACTGCCCGGCGCCGGCATCGGGGAACTCCCGCTGCCCCCGGTCGCCCGGCACGTCTTCGAACACGGCGGCGGCACCGACCGCTTCGCCATGGCGATGGCCCTGGACCTGCCCGAAGGCATCGACGCCGCCGGTCTGGCCGCCACCCTGGACGCCGTCCTGGACCGCCACGACCTGCTGCGCGCCCGCCTGGTGCCCGACGCCGACGAACCCGCCCTGCACGTGGCGGCGCCCGGCACCCCCCGCGCCCAGGACCTGATCCGCCGCGTCGCCTGCGACGGCCGCTGGGAGGAGCCGGCCCTGCTGCGGGCGGCACGGCAGGAACTGGACGACGCCGTCGCCCGACTGAACCCCACCGCCGGCACCATGGCCGACTTCGTGTGGTTCGACCCCGCCACCGGGACGGGCCGTCTCCTGGTGGTCCTGCACCACCTGGTCGTCGACGGCGTCTCCTGGCGCATCCTCATGTCCGACCTCGCCGAGGCCTGGCAGCAGGTCCGCTCCGGCGCCACCCCCGACCTGCCCGCCGTGGGCACCTCCGCCCGCCGCTGGGCCGCGGCCCTGAAGGACGAGGCCCTCTCCCCGCGGCGCGAAGCCGAACTCGACTACTGGCGCGACCTGCTCGAAGCCCCCAACCCCCCGCTGGGCAGCCGCCCCTTCGACCCGGCCCTCGACGTCATGTCCACCCTGGACACCGTGCGCGTCGACCTGCCCGCCGACGTCACCGAAGCCGTCCTGACCACCCTGCCTGCCGCGTTCAACTCCACCGGCACCGACGTCCTGCTCGCCGCCCTCGCCCTGGCCGTGGGCCACTGGAGCGGCACCGACCGCTCCACCCTGGTACGCCTGGAGGGCCACGGCCGCGAGGACCACGTCGTGCCCGGAGCCGACCTGTCCCGCACCATCGGCTGGTTCACCAGCATGTACCCGGCCCGCGTCGACGTGAGCGGCCTGGACGTCACCGACGCCCTGTCCGGCGGCCCGGCCGCCGGACAGGCCATCAAGCGGGTCAAGGAACAACTGCGCACCGTCCCCGACAAGGGCCTGGGCTACGGACTGCTGCGCCACCTCAACCCGGAGACCGCCGACCAGCTCGCCGAACACCCCGCCCCGCAGATCGGGTTCAACTACCTCGGCCGGATCTCCGCCTCCGACGTGCCCGAACACCTGCGCGCCGACGGATGGGGGCCCGCCTCCTGGACCGCCGACCTGATCCCGAAACCCGACGCGGACCTGCCCGCCCTGTCCGCCCTGGAGGTCAACTCCCTGGTGAGCGACACCCCCGAGGGCACCCGCCTGCAGGCCGCGTTCATGTTCCCCACCGGAGTCCTCACCCGCGAGCGGACCGCCGAACTCGCCGACCTGTGGGTACGGGTGCTGCACGGCATGGCCGCCCACGCCGCCCGCCCCGGCACCGGTGGACTGACCCCCTCCGACGCCCCGCTCGTGACGGTCGGCCAGGACGAGATCGAGGCCTGGGAACAGACGTACGGCCCGCTCAGCCAGGTGTGGCCGCAGGCCCCGGGACAGTCCGGCATCCAGTTCCAGGCAGCCCTCGCCGACGGCTCCTTCGACGTCTACCACATGCAGTTCGTGCTGCACCTGAGCGGACACGTCGACCCGGACCGCATGCGGGCCGCCGGCCAGGCCCTCCTGGACCGCCACCCCAACCTGCGCTCCGCGTTCCTGGCCGCCGACAGCGGCGAGCCCGTCCAGGTCGTCGCCGACCACGTCACCCTGCCCTGGCACCACCTCGACCTGAGCGGACAGGACCCCGCCGCACAGGACAGGGCCCTGGACGAGGCCCTGGCCGCCGACCGGGCCGACCAGCTCGACCCCACCCGGCCCCCGCTGATCCGCCTCAACCTGCTCACCTGCGGACCCCGGCAGGCGAAACTCATCGTCACCGCACACCACACCCTCTTCGACGGCTGGTCCTCACCCATGGTGATCACCGACCTGGTCCGCCTGTACTCGAGCACCGAGGACCTCCCCGCGGCCCGCAGCTACGGCGACTACCTGACCTGGCTGTCCGCCCAGGACCAGCAGGCCTCCGCAGAGCGCTGGAAGAGTGAACTGGAGGGCTTCGACCAGCCGACCCTGGTGGCCCCCAACGCCGCCCTGCAGGGCACGTCCTCGGCCCTGGGCCGCGTCGAGGTGCCGCTGTCGATCGACAAGGGACGCGAACTCGCCCGCCGTGCGGCCCAGCTCGGCGTCACCCTCAACACCCTCCTGCAGGGCGCCTGGGCGATCCTGCTCTCCCAGCTGACCGGCCGGCAGGACGTGGTGTTCGGTGCCGCCGTCAACGGCCGCCCCGCCGACCTGCCCGGCTCCGACGAAATGGTCGGCCTGTTCATCAACACCCTGCCCACCCGGGTGCGCTGCCTGCCCGAACGCAGCATGGGCGAGGCCATCACCGACCTCCAGGACCGCCAGACCGCCCTGCTGGACCACCACCACTACGGGCTCGCCGACATCCAGCGCGACATCGCCCTGCCCGCCCTGTTCGACACCCTCATCGTCTTCGAGAACTACCCCATCGACCGTGAGGGCATCGTCGACGCGAACACCTCCGCGGGCTTCACCATCGACAGGATCCGCCCCTTCGCCGGCTCCCACTACCCGCTGACCCTCAACTCCGCCGACCCCTACCTGCGCCTGTCCCTGGACTACCAGAACAACCTCTACGACCGGCCCGCGGCCGAGGAGATCGCCGCCCGCCTCGTACGGGTCCTGGACCAGCTCCTGGCCGACCCGCACACCCGCCTCGACGCCGTCGACGTCCTCGGGGGGAGCGAACGCCACTGGCTGCTCGACGAGGTCAACGACACCGCCGAACCCACCCTGGAATACAGCCTGGTGGACACGCTGACCCGGCACGCGAAGGCCACCCCCGACGCGCTCGCCGTCGCCGCCCAGGACCGGTCGCTGACCTACCGCGAACTCGACGAACGCACCAACCGTCTCGCGCACTGGCTGACCGGCCAGGGTGTCGGACCCGAAGCACTGGTCGCCGTCCGGCTGCCCCGCCGCGCCGACCTCGTCGTCGCCCTGCTGGCCGTCCTGAAGACCGGCGCCACCTACGTGCCCGTCGACCCCGACCACCCGGCCTCCCGCATCGCCCACATCCTCAAGGACTCCCGGCCCGCCCTCGTCCTGGACGCCGACACCCTCGCCCGCGCCGACCTCGCCGCCCAGCCGGCGACCCCCCTGGGCACAGCCGTCCACCCCGACCAGAGCGCCTACGTCATCTACACCTCCGGCTCGACCGGAAAACCCAAGGGCGTCAGCGTCACCCACCGCGGGCTGGCGAACTTCCTGGCCACCATGGCCCGCCGCTTCCCGCTCACCCCCGCCGACCGGCTCCTCGCCGTGACCACCGTCTCCTTCGACATCGCCGGCCTGGAGCTGTACCTGCCGCTCATCTCGGGAGCGGCCGTCGTCCTCGCCGACAAGGACACCGTCGCCCAGCCCGCAGCCGTCCTCAAGACGATGCGCGACCACGACGTCACCGTCGTCCAGGCCACCCCCGCGTTCTGGCAGATCCTGCTCATGGAGGAACCCGACGCCGCCCGCGGCCTGCGCATCCTGGTCGGCGGCGAGGCCCTGCCGCCCCGCCTCGCCCGCACCCTGGCCGCCCAGGCCGCCGACGTCGCCAACGTCTACGGACCCACCGAGACGACGATCTGGTCCACCAGCGCCCACATCGGCCCCGACACCGGCGTCCCGCCGATCGGAACCCCCATCGGCAACACCCGGCTCTACGTCCTGGACGCCCGCCTGGACGCCGCCCCGCGCGGCGTGCAGGGCGAGCTGTACATCGCCGGCGACGGCCTGGCCCGCGGCTACCAGGGCCGCCCCGACCTGACCGCCTCCCGCTTCGTGGCCTGCCCCTTCGGCCCGCCCGGCGAGCGCATGTACCGCACCGGCGACCTGGTGCGCTGGGCGCAGGACGGCCGCCTGCAGTACATCGGGCGCACCGACTTCCAGGTCAAGATCCGCGGATTCCGCATCGAACTCGGGGAGATCGAACACGTCCTGGCCGACCACCCCGCCGTGGCCCAGGCCGTCGCCGTCGTCCGCGAGGACCGCACAGGCGACCAACGCCTCGTCGCCTACGCGGTTCCCGCCGGCAAGGCCGACCCCACCACCCTGGACACCGCAGCCCTGACCGCCCGACTCCGCGAACGCCTGCCCGAGTACATGGTCCCGGCCGCCATCGTCGCGCTCGCCGCCCTGCCCACCTCACCGAGCGGGAAACTCGACCGCGCCGCCCTGCCCGCACCCGGCCACGGCGAAGCGGCGAGCGGACGGCCACCCGCCAACGAACGCGAGGAAACCCTCGTCCGGCTCTTCGCCGACCTCCTGGGCCGCGAACAGATCGGCGTCGACGACGACTTCTTCGCCTGCGGCGGCCACTCCCTGCTGGCCACCCGCCTCAGCGGCCGCATCCGCAAGGAGTTCGCCATCGACTCCAAGGTCACGATGGTCTTCCGCAACCCGACCGTCGCCCAGCTCGCCGCCCGCATCGAGGAGCTGACCGCCCCCGACCAGAGCCGCCCGCGCCGCGCGAACCGCCCCCAGCTGCGCCAGATGACTGTGCAGGAGTAGCCGATGATCCCGCTGTCGTTCGCCCAACGCCGGCTGTGGTTCCTCCACCGGCTGGAGGGCCCCTCCGCGACCTACAACATCCCCTTCGCGCTACGGCTCAAGGGGCCGCTGGACACCGCCGCACTGGCCGCCGCCACAACCGACGTCGCCACCCGGCACGAGAGCCTGCGCACCCTGATCGTGGAGGACGCCGACGGCACACCGGGCCAGCGGATCCTGCCCCCCGCCGAAGCCGTCCTGCCCTTCGACCTCACCGACACCACCCCGAAGGACCTGGACGGCGCACTGGAGAAGGTCCTGCGCCGCGGCTTCCACCTGGACACCGAACTCCCGCTGCGCACCACCGTCTTCACGCTCTCCCCGCACGAACACGTCGTCGCGTTCGTCTTCCACCACATCGCGGTGGACGGCGCCTCCATGGCCCCCTTCCTCAACGACCTGGTCACCGCCTACACCGCCCGCCGCCAGGGACAGGCGCCGCACTGGACGCCCCTTGCGGTCCAGTACAAGGACTACACGCTGTGGCAGCGCCAGCTCCTGGGCGACGAGGACGACCCGGAGTCGGTCGCCGCGGCACAGATCGACTACTGGCAGCACGAACTGGACGGCGTGATCCAGCCGGTGCAGCTGCCGCTGGACCGGCCCCGGCCCACCATGCCCGGCCACCACGGCGGCCACGTCTCCTTCGCCCTGGAGCCCGAACTGCTCACCGGGCTGGGGAAGTTGGCCGCCGACCACGGCGCCACCGCCCCCATGGCCGCCCAGGCCGCCCTCACCCTGCTCCTGCACAAGCTCGGCGGGGGAGCGGACGTGACGATCGGCAGCCCCATCGAGGGCCGCGCCGACGAACAGCTCGACGACCTCATCGGCTTCTTCGTCAACACCTGGGTCCTGCGCGCCGATCTGTCCACCGCCCCCACCTTCACCGATCTGCTCGAACAGGTACGGGAGAAGGCGCTCGCCGCCTACGACAACCAGGACATCCCCTTCGAACGCCTGGTGGAACTGCTCGGCCAGGACCGCGCCACCTCCTACCAGCCGCTCTTCCAGACCATGCTGGCCTGGCAGTTCGTGTGGCCGCGGATCCACCTGCCGGGCCTGGACGCCATCCCGCTCGCCGCCGACACCAAGGCCGCCAAGTTCGACCTGTTCTTCAATGTCGTCCCCGACGCCGACGGCGGCGCCTACGGCCGCCTGGAGTACGCCACCGAACTCTTCGACCACGCCACGGCCGCCGCCATCGCCGACCGCTTCGTGCGCGTCCTGCGCCACGTGGTCGCCGACCCCCGCGCCCCCCTCGCCGCCCTCGACGTGCGCACCGACGCCGAACGCGAGGACCAGGCCCGCCTCAACGCCACCACCACAGCCCCGGCCACCGCCACGCTGCCCGAACTCCTCGCCGCGCAGAGCGCCCGCACCCCCGACGCCCCCGCCGTCGTCCACGCCGGCACCACCCTGACCTACCGGCAGCTCGACGAGCGCGCCGCCCGCCTCGCCGCCCACCTGCGCGACCACGGGGTGGGCCCCGACGTACTGGTCGCCGTCGCCCTGCCCCGCACCGCGGACCTCGTCGTCGCCCTGCTGGCCGTCCTCAAGGCCGGCGGCGCCTACCTGCCCGTCGACCCCCGCCACCCCGCCGCCCGCACCGACCTCCTGCTCACCGCCGCCCGCCCGGCCCTCCTGCTCACCGACCGCGCCACCGCGGCCGGCCTCGCCCCCGGCGCCGCACCCGTCCTGCACCTCGACGACTGCGACCTGCGCGGCCCGGCCCCCGCCGCTCCCGACACGGCGGTGCACCCGGACCACCTGGCCTACGTGATGTTCACCTCCGGCTCGACCGGCACCCCCAAGGGCGTCGCCGTCACCCACGCCGGCGTCGTCAACGGCGTGGCCGACCTGCGCCGCATCACCGGCGTCGAGGCGGGACAGCGGATGCTCGCCGCGACCTCGGTGAACTTCGACGTCTCCGTGTTCGAGATCTTCACCGCCCTGTCCACCGGAGCGAGCGTCGAGATCGTCCGCGACGTCCTCGAACTCGCCGAACGCGACGCATGGTCGGGCAGCACCATCAGCGCCGTACCCGCCGTGTTCTCCGCCCTCCTGGACCACATCACCCACCACCCCGGCAGCCTCCACCTCGCCGTGGACACCGTCGTCTTCGCCGGCGAGGCACTCTCCGCCGACCTGGTGGCAAAGGTCCACGCCGTGCTGCCCGGCGTCCGCATCGTCAACGCCTACGGCCAGACCGAAAGCTTCTACGCCACCACCCACACCCTGCCCCAGGAGCCCGCCCCCACCGGCGCGCTGCCCATCGGCAGGCCGCTGGCCAACATGCGCGCCCACGTCCTGGGCCCCGACCTCACCCCCGTCCCGCCCGGCGTGATCGGCGAACTGCACATCGCCGGAGTCCTGGCCCGCGGCTACCACGACAACCCGGCCGCGACCGCACACCGCTTCCTGCCCGACCCCCACGGCGCGCCCGGCACCCGCATGTACCGCACCGGCGACCTGGCCCGCTTCGACCGCGAGGGCCACCTCGTCTACGCGGGACGCGCCGACACCCAGGTCAAGATCAACGGCATCCGTATCGAACCGACCGAGATCGAGAGCGTCCTGGCCCGCCACCCCGCCGTCGGCCAGGCGGTGGTCACCGTCCACCAGGACGCGACCGGCAGCCCCCGCCTGGTCGCCCACGTCGCACCCCCGGCCACCACCGACGCCACCGCCCCGCCCGCCCCGGTCACCGAGGCGGACCTGCGGCGCTTCGCCGCACGTCACCTGCCGGACTACATGGTGCCCGCCGCCCTCGTGGTCCTCGAACGCCTCCCGCTGACCGCGAGCGGCAAACTCGACCGCTCCGCGCTGCCCGCCCCCCGCTTCACCACCGCCGCCCACCGCGCCCCGCGCACCCCGGCCGAACACGTCCTGGCCGAGGTGTACGCCGACGTCCTCGGCAGCCGCCAGGTCGGCATCGACGACGACTTCTTCACCAGCGGCGGCGACAGCATCCGCTCCATCCAGGTCGTCGCCCGCGCCACCGCACGCGGTGTACGGGTCAGCACCCGCGACATCTTCGAGCACCGCACCATCGCCCGGCTCGCCGAACTGACCCAGGCCCGCGGGGTGCAGGAGCGGCCGGTCCTGGCCGAACTGCCCGGCGCCGGCGTGGGCTGGGCCCCGCTGACCCCGACCGCCGCCCACGTCCTGGCCCTCGGCGGGGGCATCGGCCGGTTCTGCATGTCCGCGCTGCTGACCCTGCCCGACGGCATCACCCCCGGGCAGCTCACCGCCACCCTGCAGGCCCTGGTGGACCGGCACGACGCCCTGCGCTCGCGCCTCGTACGCCTGCAGCCCGGCCTGCGTATGCAACCGCCCGGCAGCATCGACGCCGCCACCCTGCTCCACCAGCGGCCCTACGACCCGGCAACCGTGCAGGGCGAACTCGACGCAGCCGCCGCCCGCCTGGACCCCGACGCCGGCGTGATGGCCCAGTTCGTGCACCTCACCGACGACACCCGGCCCGGCCGGCTCCTCCTCGTGCTGCACCACCTCGTCGTCGACGGCGTGTCCTGGCGCATCCTGCTGCCCGACCTGGCCGACGCCTGGCAGCACGTCCGCGACGGCCTCGGACCCCGCCCCGCCCCCGCCTCCACCTCCCTGCGCCGCTGGGCCCACGCCCTGACCGAGGCGGCCGACACCCCCCGGCGGGAAGCGGAACTGGCCCACTGGCAGGAGATCCTCCGCCACGGCGAACCACCCCTGGGAAGCCGCCGCACCGACCCCGCCACCGACACCGCCGCCACCACCGACACCGTCCGCGTGCGCGTACCCGCCGACATCACCCACACCCTGCTGACCACCCTGCCCGCCCTGTACCGCGGCGGCGCCGACGACGCCCTGCTCACCGCCCTCGCCCTCGCCCTCGCCCGCTGGCACGCCGACCGCGGCACCCCCGCACACCCGGCACTGGTCCGCCTGGAGGGCCACGGCCGCGAAGAACACCTCGTCCCCGGAGCCGACCTGACCGGCACCATCGGCTGGTTCACCGCCATGTACCCGGTGCGCCTGGACCTCGCCGGCCTCGACCTCGTGGACGCCTTCGCCGGCGGCCCGGCCGCCGGATCAGCACTCAAGGCCGTCAAGGAACACCTGCGGGCGGTCCCCGACAACGGCCTGGGCTACGGCCTGCTGCGCCACCTCAACCCCCGCACCGCCGCCGACCTCGCCGCCCTGCCGCAGCCGCAGATCGGCTTCAACTACCTGGGCCGCGCCTCCCGAGCCGACCTCCCCGAACACATGCGGGGCGCGGGCTTCACCCCCGACACCGGCCACCAGGACCTGATCGCCGCCCCCGACGCGGACATGCCCGTCCTGTCCGCCCTGGAGATCAACGCGGTGGCCGCCGCCACCGACGAGGGCGACGAACTGAGCGCCTACTTCGGCTTCGCCACCGGCGTCCTGACCCGCACACAGGTCAGCGAACTCGCCGACCTGTGGCTCCAGGCACTGACCGCCCTGGCCCGCCACGCCACCACCGAAGGCGCCGGCGGCCTCACTCCCAGCGACGCGCCCCTGGCCCAGGTGACCCAGCCGCAGATCGACACCTGGGAACAGCGCCTGGGCCCCCTGACCCAGGTGTGGCCGCTCACCCCGGCCCAGTCCGGGATGCTCTTCCACACCCTGCTCGCCGGCACGTCCACCTTCGACGCCTACCGCATGCAACTCGTCTTCCACCTCGGCGGAGACATCGACCCGCAGCGCATGCACCGGGCCGCACAGGCCCTCCTGGACCGCCACAGCGGCCTGCGCGCCGCGTTCGTGGAACGCGCCGACGGCGAGCCGCTCCAGGTGATCCCCACGACGGTGCCCCTGCCCTGGCAGCACCTCGACCTCACCGCCCACACCCCCCACAGCCGCGTCGCCGCCTTCGAGGAGTTCCTTCACCAGGACCGCTCCGCCCCCTTCGACATCACCACACCGCCCCTGCTGCGGATCGCCCTCATCGACCTGGAACCCGGGCGCGCCGAACTGGTACTGACCGCCCACCACGCCCTGTTCGACGGCTGGTCCACCCCCCTGCTGCTGCAGGACCTCCTGCTCCTGTACGCCTCCGGCGGCGAGCCGGCCGCCCTGCCCGCACCCCGCGACTTCGGCGACTTCCTGTCCTGGCGCGCCCGCCAGGACGAGCAGGAGTCGGCGCGGGCCTGGGCCGGCGAACTCGACGGCCTCACCGAACCGACCCTGCTGGCCCCCGGCGCCGGCGACACCGGCGACGAGGGCCTCGACGAGGTCGACGTCCCGCTCCCGCCCGGGCTGGCGAGCGAACTGGGCCGGTGCGCCACCGCGCTGGGCGTCACCCCCAACACGCTGCTCCAGGGCGCCTGGGCGCTGCTCATCGGCGCTCTCACCGGCCGCCAGGACGTGGTGTTCGGCGCCACCGTCTCAGGCCGCCCGGCCCAGGTCACCGGCGTCGAGTCGATGGTCGGCATGTTCATCAACACCCTGCCCGTCCGCGTCGCGCACACCCCCGGCGAGACCCTCGCCGGCCTCCTGAGCGCCCTGCAGAGCCGCCAGGCCGCCCTGTCCGACCACCACCATCTGGGCCTCACCGACATCCAGCGGCCCACCGGCCTGCCCGCCCTCTTCGACACCCTCGTCGTCTTCGAGTCCTACCCCGTCGACGAACAGGGACTGAGCGCGGCGGGCGAGGCCACCGGCGGCCTCACCGTCACCGGCCTGCGCCACGCCACCGGCACCAACTACCCGCTCACCCTGATGGCGCTGGTCGAACCCCAGCTCCAGCTCACCCTGCAGTACGCGCGCGCCGTCTTCGACCGGGACACCGTCAAGGACTACGCGGCCCGCCTGGTGCGCGTCCTGGCCCGGCTCGCGGACAGCCCCGACCTGCCCGCCGACCGCCTCGACATCCTGACCCCGGACGAACGCGCGCGCCTGCTCGTCGACTTCAACGACACCGCCGCCCCGACCCCCGACACCACGATCGGCGCCCTGATCGAGCAGCAGGCCGCCCGCACCCCGTACGAGGACGCCCTCGTCGCCGACGACACCACGCTCACCTACCAGGAGCTCAACAGCCGCGCCGACCGCCTCGCCCACCACCTGGCCGCACAGGGCGTGGGAGCGGAATCACTCGTCGCCCTGTCGCTGCCCCGCACCGCGGACCTGGTCATCGCCCTGATCGCCGTCCTGAAGGCGGGCGGCGCCTATCTGCCGCTCGACCCCAAGTACCCCGGCCACCGCCTCGCCGCCATCCTCACCGACGCCCACCCCGCCCTCGTCCTCACCGACACCGCGACCGCCGCCCTCCTGCCCCGGCACAGCGCCCCCACCCTCCTCCTCGACACCCTCGACCTGCCCGCCCACCCCACGAGCCCGCCCCAACCCGACGTGCAGACACAGCAGTTGGCGTACGTGATGTACACCTCCGGCTCCACCGGCCGGCCCAAGGGCGTCGCCATCACCCACGCGGGCGTCGTCAACGGCGTCCTGCACCTCGCCGACCGGCTGGACCTGGGCCCGGGCAAGCGGCTCCTGGCGGGAGCATCCGTCAACTTCGACGTCTCGGCGTTCGAGATCTTCACCACCCTCGCCACCGGCGGCACCGTCGAACTGGTCCGCGACGTCCTCGTGCTCGGCGAGCGCAAGCAGTGGAGCGGCAGCGTCATCTCCACCGTGCCCTCCGCCTTCGCCGAACTCCTCGACCAGATCAGCGACCGCACCCAGGTGGACAGCGTCGTCTTCGCCGGCGAAGCCCTGCCCACCGCCCTCGTCGAACGCACCCGCCAGGCCTTCCCCGGCGTCCGCGTCGTCAACGCCTACGGACAGAGCGAGACGTTCTACGCCACCACCCACACCGCCGCCGACACCCCCAAGGACGACACGCAGGCGGGCAGCGCCCCGCTGGGCACCCCGCTCGCCAACATGCGCGCCTACGTCCTGGGCCCCGGCCTCCTCCCGGTCCCGCCCGGCACGGTCGGCGAACTGTACGTCGGCGGGACCATCGGCCGCGGCTACCACGACCGACCCGCCCTGACCGCCACCCGCTTCGTCCCCGACCCCCACGGCACGCCCGGCGCCCGCATGTACCGCACCGGAGACCTGGCCCGCTTCACCGGCGAGGACCGCCTGGAGTACGCCGGCCGCTGCGACGCCCAGGTCAAGGTGCGCGGCCACCGCGTCGAACCCGGCGAGGTCGAGGCCGTCCTCACCGCCCACCCGGACCTCGCCCAGGCCGCCGTCATCACCCACGGCACCGGCACCGCCACCCGCCTGATCGGCTACGTGGTGCCCGCCCGGGAGACCACCGCCCAGGACATCCGCCGCTACGCCGCCGAGCAGCTGCCCGACTACATGGTGCCCTCCGCCGTCGTCCTGCTGGAGCGGCTGCCGCTGATGCCCAACGGCAAACTCGACCGGGCCGCCCTGCCCGAACCGGAATACACCGGCGCCCCCTACCGGGCCCCCCGCACCCCCCGCGAGGAAACCCTCGCCGCCCTGTTCGCCGAAGTCCTCGGCCTGGACCGGGTCGGCATCGACGACGGCTTCTTCGAACGCGGCGGACACTCCCTGCTCGCCACCCGCCTCATCGCCCGCGCCCGCGCCGAGGCGGGCATCGAAATACCCATCCGCACCGTCTTCGACCTGCAGACCGTGGCCGCGCTCGCCACCTGGTCACAGGAATCGGCCGCCCCCCGCCGCCCCAGCCTGCGCCAGATGTTCGCAAAGGAGTAACCCGATGATCCCGCTGTCATACGCCCAACGCCGCATGTGGCTCCTGCACCAACTGGAGGGCGGAGCGGCGACCTACAACATCTCGGCGGCGTTCAGACTGACCGGCCCCCTCGACCGGGACGCGCTCACCGCCGCCCTGCGCGACGTGGCCGAACGGCACGAGATCCTGCGCACCCTGTACGCCCTGGACGACGCCGGCGAACCCCTCTCACGCCTCCTCGCCGCAGCGGACACCGCAGGGCAGGTACGGGTGCGCGAGATACCGCCCGCCGACGTGCCCGCGGCCATCGAGAAGGCCGTCGCCCACCGCTTCGAGCTGACCGCCGAACTCCCCTGGCGCGCCGACATCCTGCGCTGCTCGCCGACCGAACACGTCCTGGTCCTGGTCATCCACCACATCGCCTCCGACGGCAGCTCCAGCGCCCCCATGATGCGCGACCTGTTCGCCGCCTACACCGCCCGCACCCAGGGCCGCGCACCCCACTGGGAGCCGCTGCCCGTGCAGTACAAGGACTACGCGCTGTGGCAGCGCGAGGTCCTGGGCGACCCGGCGGACGCGGGCAGCCTCGCCGCGGCCCAGGTCGAGTACTGGCGCAAGGAACTCGCCGGAGTGCCGCAGCCGCTGAACCTGCCGCTGGACCGGCCCCGGCCCGCCGAGGCCGGCTCGCACGGCGACACCGTCCCCCTGCACGTCGACGCCGCCACCACGAACGTCCTGACGGCGCTCGCAGGGGAACGCGGCACCAGCATGTCGATGCTCCTGCAGGCCGCCCTGGCCGTCCTGCTCGGCAAACTCGGCGGCGGCGACGACATCACGATCGGCTCCCCGATCGCCGGCCGCACCGACGAAGCCCTGGCCGACCTGATCGGCTGCTTCGTCAACACCCAGGTCCTGCGCGCCGACCTGTCCGACAACCCTGCCTTCACCAGCCTCCTGGCCCAGGTACGCGACAAGGCGCTGGCCGCCTACGAGCACCAGGACGTGCCCTTCGACGCGATCGTCGAGGCCATCAACCCCGAACGCTCCGCCGCCTACCAGCCCCTCTTCCAGGTGATCTTCTCCTGGCAGAGCTACGAGAAGCCCGGCTTCGAACTCGACGGCCTCGACGTCCGCTTCGAGCAGGCCATCCCCGAAACCGCCATGGTCGACCTCACCTTCTTCCTCACCATGGACGAGGCCGGAGCGCTGCGCGGCGACCTGCAGTACGCGACCGACCTGTTCGACCGCGAGACGGCCCAGGAGATCTCCGCCCGCCTCACCCGCGTCCTGGAGCAGTTCGCCGCCGACCCGGCACTGCGCGTCAGCGACATCGACGTCCTCAGCGCCCGTGAACACCAGCGCCTGAGCGAGGCCACCACCGCGGGCGCCCCGATCGCGGACACCACCCTGGTCGACCTCTTCGAACGCCAGGCGGCCCGGCACACCGACAGCGTCGCGGTGGTCTGCCAGGACACCACCCTCACCTACGGCGAGGCCAACGCCCGCGCCAACCGCCTCGCCCGCCACCTCGTCACCCAGGGCGTGGGCCCCGAGTCCCTGGTCGGCATCTGCCTGGAGCGCTCCGCCGACCTCGTCGTCGCGATCCTCGCCGTCCTCAAGGCCGGCGGCGCCTACCTGCCCATCGACCCCGACTCCCCGGCCGACCGCATCGCCCACCTCATCCAGGACGCCGCCCCCGTCCTCCTGCTGACCACCACCGCCACCGCCGCCGCCCAGGACCTCGCCCCCCACCTGCCCCGCCTGCACCTCGACGAGAGCGGCACCCCTGCCCCCGCCGGCAGCGACGACAGCGACCTCACCGACGCCGAACGCCGCAGCCCGCTGCGCCCCGACCACCCCGCGTACGTGATCTACACCTCCGGCTCGACCGGCCGCCCCAAGGGCGTCCTCATACCGCACCGCAACGTCGTGGGACTCTTCACCGCCGCCCAGGACTTCGCCTTCGGCGCCGACGACGTGTGGACCCTCTTCCACTCCTACGCCTTCGACTTCTCCGTGTGGGAACTGTGGGGCCCACTGCTGCACGGCGGCCGCCTGGTCGTCGTCCCCTACGACGTCTCCCGCTCCCCGGAGGACTTCCTCGCCCTCCTGGCCCGCGAACAGGTCACCGTCCTCAACCAGACCCCCTCCGCCTTCTACCAGCTCATCCAGGCCGACGCCCAGGCACCGGACCGCGAACTGGCGCTGCGCTACGTGGTGTTCGGCGGCGAGGCCCTGGACCTGAACCGCCTGGGCGACTGGTACGAACGCCACGCGGACAACGCGCCGGTCCTGGTGAACATGTACGGCATCACCGAGACCACCGTGCACGTCACCCGCATCGACCTCGACGAGCACGCCGCCGCCCGCTACCGCGCCAGCGTCATCGGCCCGGCGATCCCCGGCCTCGGCGCCCACGTCCTGGACCACAACCTCAAACCGGTGCCCGCCGGGGTGACCGGCGAACTGTACGTCGCCGGCTACGGCCTGGCCCGCGGCTACCACAACCGCCCGGACCTGACCGCCTCCCGCTTCGTCGCCTGCCCCTTCGGCACACCCGGCGAGCGCATGTACCGCAGCGGCGACCTCGTCCGCTTCAGCCGGCACGGACAGCTGGAGTACGTCGGACGCGCCGACTCCCAGGTGAAGATCCGCGGATTCCGCATCGAGCTCGGCGAGATCGAACACGCCCTGGCCGGCCACCCCGCCGTCGCCGAGGCCGCCGTCCTGGTCCGCGAGAACGGCGACGGCGACAAACGCCTCGTCGGCTACGTCGTCCCCGAACCCGGCACCGCACCGGACACCGCCGCACTCGCCGCCCACCTGCGCGAGCGCCTGCCCGACTACATGGTCCCCGCCACCCTGATCACCCTGGAGCACATCCCGCTCACCGCCAACGGCAAACTCGACCGGCGCGCCCTGCCCGCCGAGGACACCGCCGCGACCGCGGCCGGCGGCGGACCGCGCAACTCCTACGAGGAGCGGCTGTGCGCTCTGTTCGGCGAGCTGCTGGGCCGTCAGGACGTCGGCGTCGGCGACGGGTTCTTCGCGCTCGGCGGACACTCGCTGCTGGCCACCCGGCTCAGCGTCCGTGTCCGCGCCGAGTTCGGCATCGACATCCCCATCAGGACGATCATCAAGTACCCCACGGTCGCCGAACTGGCCGCGCTGATGCTCGCCGGCGGTGTCCCCGCCGACGACGCCGACTCCTTCGCCGTCGTCCTGCCCCTGAACAGCGACCCCGGCACCGGCAAGAAGCCGGTGTGGTTCTTCCACGGCGGCGGCGGCCTGGGCTGGGCCTACTACAGCTTCGTGACACACCTGCAGGACCGGCCCGCCTACGCCCTGCAGTCCCGCGGCTCCGACGGCGTGGACACCCTCGCCTCCTCCGCGAAGGAGATGATCGACGACTACGTCACCCAGATCCTCGACACCCAGCCCGAGGGGCCCTTCAACCTCATCGGCTGGTCCTACGGCGGAACGGTCGTGCAGGCCGTCGCCGACGCCCTGGACCGGCTCGGCCACCAGGTCGCCCTGGTGGCGATCCTGGACGCCCAGCCCGGCGGCCACGGATTCCGCGAGGTCCACGCCGGCAAGGACTCGGCCGACTACCGGGCCGAACTCGAGGACGACTTCACCCAGTACATCCGCCTGGGCGGCCGGCAGGGCTTCCTGGACACCATGGCGGACGTCCTCGCCAACAACGCCGCCCTGATGATGGACTTCACCTCGCCCGCCTACCGCGGCGACGTGCTGTATTTCAACGCGGCCCAGGAGGACACCTCCTACGCCCACCTGTGGCGGCCCTACGTCCTGGGCACCCTGGACGTGCACACCATGAACGCCACGCACCACGAGATGCACATGCCGGCGCCGGTCGCCGAGTTCTTCGAGATCGCCCGCGACAGGCTGGCATGACCGGCCGCGCGTCCGGTGCCCGGCACCGGCCCGATGCACGATCACACCGAACGGATGGGGGTGGGCCGCGGTGAGCGGACCCCGGACACCACAGGAAGACTCCGAGCAGGCCGCGCTGTTGTGCGTGCCGTTCGCGGGAGCAGGACCCTCGTTCTTCCACCCCTGGCGGGAACTGTCCGCCGGCCGGTGGCGCGTCACCTCGGTCGAACTGCCCGGCCGGGAACGGCGGATCCTGGACACGCCGTACCGCAACGTCGTCGAGGCGGCCAAGGGATCGGTCGACGACATCGTCGCGGACCTCGGCGAAGGCACCACCACCGTGCTGTTCGGACACAGCCTGGGCGCGGTCCTCGCCTACGAACTCGCCCACCTGCTCCCCACCCGCGGCGTGCACGTCGAACGCCTGGTCGTCAGCGGCTCTCCGGGCCCCTGGACCCAGCGCGAACGCCGCGCGACGGGCCTGCCCGACGAGGAGTTCCTCGCCCGCGTCGAGGAGTTCGCGGGCTTCCGCCACGAGGCCCTGGACCACCCGGAGATGCGGGAGCTGATCCTGCCGGTCCTGCAGGCCGACTGCGAGATGCACGAGAACTACGTCCCCTCCACCGACACCCCCCTTTCGGTGCCGATCTGCTCCCTGCGCGGCGCCCGGGACGGACTGGTCACCGCGGCCGAGGCCCGCCAGTGGCAGGACGCCACCACCGCCGGCTTCACCTACGCGGAGTTCCCCGGCGACCACATGTACCTCGTCGACCACGGCCGCGACATCCTGGACACCATCAACGCGCAGTCGGTCCAAGACACCCTCTAGCCGCCCCCCCCGTACTGCCGGGGATGCTCCCAACTCTCCTCAGGTGCAGGGGAGTTGGGGGCGTCACTGTATCCCTGCTGCTGCTGCCGCCGGTGCCGGTGCTGGTTTCGATGTCGGTGTCGGCGTCGGTGGGGGAGGGGGCTGCCGGCGTCGGTGGGGGAGAGCGGGTCCTGGGCGGGCCGGCTCCAACCCGGCACATGCTCGCGGCGCACGACGACGGCGGCCGTCACGACCCCTTCAGCGGGTCGTGGCGGCCGCCGTCACGCGACGGGGGCGCGGTGTCCTCAGCCGGGCAGGCCCGGCCCGAACCAGGTGGTGAGCGCCCTGCGCAGGGCGGCGAGGTCGGGGCTGCCGGTCGTGCCGGTGGCCCAGGCGACGTGGCCGTCGGGGCGGATCAGCAGGGCGGCGGGGGCGGGGATCTCACCGGCGGCGGGCACGAACCAGTGCTCGTCCTCGCTGACCGCCTCCACGACGTCGACGCGATCGGCCCAGCCGGCGGCCGCCGCCGTCACCTCCGCTCCCGCGCCCAGGTCGAGCAGGACGGGCCGGCCGGCGTGCAGCAGTTCGCTGACACCGGAGGCGCCGCCCGCCGTCTTGAGGTCGGCGTCGGGGACCCGGCGGCCCGACAGAAGGTGCCGGTCGTCGGTGGGGTAGCGGATGTCCAGCGCGGTGAGCATGTGCCGCAGATGCCGGTTGACGTCGTCGAAGACCATCAGCTGGCCGAACACCTCGCGCAGCGCGTCCGACTGGGGGCCGGGGCGGGCCAGCGCCGACTGCGCCCGGGTGTTGTTCAGCACCCGCTCCGCGACCGGGTGACGCTCGGCGTGATAGCTGTCCAGCAGGCTCTGCGGCGCTCGGCCGCGTACCACCGAGGCCAGTTTCCATCCCAGGTTGACCGCGTCCTGCACGCCCATGTTCAGGCCCTGGCCGCCGGCGGGGAAGTGGATGTGCGCGGCGTCCCCGGCGAGCAGCACCCGGCCCTGGCGGTAGCGGTCGGCCTGGCGGGCGGCGTCGTTGAACCGGGAGATCCACCGTGGGCTGTGCATGCCGTAGTCGGTGCCCGCGAGCCGTACCAGCGAGTCGCGCAGCTGCTCGAAGGTGGGCGCCTCGTCGCGGTCGGCGACCCGGTCGTACTCCGAGGTGATCACCCGGTACCAGCCGGGCTCGAAGGCGATCGCCGAGAAGTCGCCGCTCGCGCAGCGCCGGATCCACACGTACTCCTCGGGCAGGCCGGGCAGTTCGACGTCGCCGATCAGCGCCGTCATCGTCGCCTCGGTGCCGGGGAAGCCGATGCCGGCCAGTTTGCGCACGGCGCTGCGTCCGCCGTCGCAGCCCACCAGGTAGCGGGCGCGCAGCGTCCGGCGCGCGGAGCCGGCCGCGCCCACCTCGACGCTCACGCCGTCCTCGTCCTGACGCAGCCCGACGACCTCGGCCGACCGGCGGATGCGCACGCCCAGTTCGCCCGCCCACTCCTCCAGCAGCCGTTCGATCGCGGACTGCAGGATCATCAGCGGGTAGGGGTGGCGGGACTCGGACTCCTCGAAGTCCAGGTAGAGGCCGGAGAAGTGGCCCACCGGCTGCAGTTCGCCGGCCGCCAGGAACCGGTCCAGGACGCCGCGCTGGTCCAGCACCTCCAGGGTGCGCGAGTGGATCCCGCCGGCCCGTGACTCGCCCGTGCGGTCCGCGAGCCGTTCGAGGACCATCACGTCGACGCCCGCCAGCCGCAGGTCGCAGGCGAGCATCAGGCCCGTCGGCCCGGCGCCCGCGATCACCACCTCGGCGTCCATGCCGGTGTCTGCCACGTCGTTCCCCCTCGTTCGGCTGGGCCTTCAACGTCTCTGCCTCGCCCTCACGTTCACGTCCCCACCACCGGCCGGTCAACGCGGCTGTGCGCCCGGACAGGGCGCGGTACGGGCGCACTTGTGCCGTCCCGCCGGCGGGACACCCTCAAGGCGGGACTTCCCCCTCGGGGGCGGGGGAGGAGGCGGAGGTGGGGGAGGGGGGCCGTGCGGTGCGGTGGCGTGCAGGCCGGCCGTCCACCCTCAACCCCACCGGCCGGCCCCCACCGGGCCGGTGCCGGGACGGGTGTGGTGGGGGTCGGCGGCGGGTGACACTCCAGTCGGCCATGCGGCGAACGTGTCTCGCCGGCGGGACAGCACACCCGACCCCCGCGGCCACGCGGAAAGTGACGGCCCGTCATATGCACCGCATGTGCCGGGCGGCACGGGACGCGAGCGGGCACTGGCGATCGGCGGAGGAAGGAAACACTGGCCATGGAATCGGCGCCGCAGGTGATCCACCCGCGAGGTGGACAGGACGAGATCGCACAACGCCAGGACGCGCCCTCGGGCGGCCCGGTGCCGCTGGTGGACGAACTCGCCGCACTGTGGGGAGAACTCCTCAACTGCCCCGAGGTGGGGCACGACGACGACTTCTTCGCCCTCGGCGGCAACTCGCTGACCGGAATCAAGATCATCGAACGGGTGGCGCAGGACCACGGCGTCCAGCTGTCCGTACGCGACTTCTACCTGGCCCAGACCCCGGCCCGCGTCGCCGAACTGATCGAGCAGGCGAGGGCCCGGGCATGAGACTGACGCCGGGTCCCGCGCGCGACATCGACCTCGATGCCGTCGACCTGTTCGACCTGGACCTCTACACGGATGGCGACCCGCACCCCGTCTGGGACCTGATGCGCGCCCAGGCACCCCTGCACCACCAGGTCCTGCCCGACGGACGGGAGTTCTGGTCCCTCACCCGCTACGAGGACGTGTGCCGCGTCCTGGGCGACCACCGCGAGTTCACCTCCGAACGCGGCACCGTGCCCACCCACCTCGGGCAGGACGACGTCGCCGCCGGCGTGCTGCTGACCTCCACCGACCCGCCCCGCCACACCGAGGTCCGCAGGCCGCTGGGCTCCAAGCTCACCGCCCGCGCCGTCCGGTCCTGGGAGGACTCCATCCGCCGCACGGTGGTCCGCTTCCTCGAACCGGCCCTGGACGGCGAGGTGTTCGACCTCGCCGAGCGCGCCCTGCTCCTCCCCGCGATCGTCACCGGCCCGCTGCTGGGCATCCCCGACAAGGACTGGGCCGAACTCGTCCAGCTGACCGCGATGGTCACCGCACCCTCGGACCCGCACTTCCAGCTCGGCAGCGAAGCCGCCACCCTGGCCATCGCCCACCACGAACTCGTCACCTACGTCACCGACTGGGTCAAACGCCGCCGGGCCTCGGGAGAGCAGGACGACAGCCTCCTCCACCACCTGATGAGCGTGCGTCCCGGCGGAGCACCGCTGAGCGACGAGGAGATCGCCCTCGACGGCTACAGCATCCTGCTCGGCGCCAACGTGACGACCCCGCACACCGTCTCGGGCACCGTGCAGGCCCTCATCGAGCGGCCCGAACAGTTCGACAAGGCCCAGGCCGACCCCACCCTGATCCCCAACCTCGTCGAGGAAGGGCTGCGCTGGACCTCGGCCGCCTGCAACTTCATGCGCTACGCCGTCACCGACGTGCCCATCGCGGGCGGCGTCATCCCCGCAGGCGGCGCGGTCGTCGCGTGGATCGGATCGGCCAACCGGGACGCCTCCCGGTTCCCCGACCCGCACACCTTCGACATCACCCGCCCCAACGCCAAACGGCAGGTCGCCTTCGGCTTCGGCCCGCACTTCTGCATCGGCGCACCGCTGGCCCGCCTGACCCTGCGCGTTTTCTTCGAGGAACTCCTCGCACGCTGCGCCTCCCTCGACCTCGCCGGCGAAGTGGAGCACCTGCGCTCCTACTTCATCGCCGGCATGACCCACCTGCCCATCGCCGCCCAGAAACGGCCCACCCCATGACCGCCGCCCCCGCCACCGCCCCCTCGCCGTGGTTCGTGCGGCCCCCCGCACCCGCCAGGCCCGCCGCCCGCCTGTTCTGCTTCCCCTTCTCCGGCTCCGGAGCCTCCGCCTTCAGCGCCTGGCCGGCCACCATCGACGGCACCGAGGTCTGCCCGCTGCAGTTCCCCGGCCGCGAGAACCGCCTGGCCCACCCCCACTACGGCACCTACGAGAACCTCGCCGCCGCCCTCGTCGAACCCCTCACCCCCCTGCTGGACACCCCGTTCGCCTTCTTCGGACACTGCGCGGGCGCCCTGCCCGCCTACGAGAGCGTCCTGCTGCTCGCCGAACTCGGCCTGCCCACCCCGCAGTGCCTGTACGTGTCGGGCCAACGAGCCCCGCACGAAGCCGCCCGCGACCGCATGCTCTGCCTGAGCGAGGACGAACTGCGCGCCGAACTGGAGACGTTCCTGCGCGGCCGGGGCATCGAACCCCGCCCCGACATGATCGACATGGGCATGTTCGTGCTGCTGCGCGACCACGCAGCCGCCGGCGCCTACCGGCGTACCGAACCCGCCCGCATCGACTGCCCCGTCGTCGTCCTGCACTGGCGCGAGGACGACGACGTCAGCCTCGAAGAACTCCAGGGCTGGCACCAGTACGCCGACTCCGTCGAGATCCGGGTCCTCGACGGCGGCCACTACGACTTCATGGACGCCCCGGCCCAGTTGCTCACCACGCTCGCCCGCGGGCGATGAGCGCGCCGCGGCCCGGCGCTCCCGTGCGCCAGGCAACCGGAAGGGAATTCGCATGAGTGGCGCAGCCACCGGTATTGCCGTCATCGGGATGTCCTGCCGCTTCCCCGGCGTCAACGGCCTGGACGCCTTCTGGCGCCTGCTGACCCAGGGGCAGTCGACGCTGGGGACGTTCCCCCCGCGGCGGGCGGCCGACGCCCGCCCGGCCCCCGCCGGGCACCCGGACGCCGCCACCGTCGCGGCGGGCTCGTTCTTCGACGCCGTCGACGGCTTCGACACCGGCTTCTTCACCACCGGCGCCGCCGAGGCCGCCGCCATGGACCCCGCCCAGCGCCTGGGACTCGAACTGGCCTGGGAGGCCGTCGAGGACGCCCGCATCCCGGCGGCCGCGCTCGCCGGCCGCGACATCGACGTCGTCGTCGGCACCGCACCCTCCGGCTACGAACTGCTGCGCACCCTGTCCGGCGCCGACAGCGACGACCACTACGCCGCGCTCGGCTCGAGCGGCGCACTGATCGCCAACCGGATCTCCGGCCTGTTCGACGTGCGCGGCATGAGCTTTTGCGCGGACTCCGGCCAGTCCTCCTCCCTGGTGTCGCTGGCCCTGGCGTGTGACCGGATCGCCGGCGGCGCCGTCGACATGGCGATCGCCGGCGGCGTCCACCTGATCGTCGACCCGCAGGCAGGACTCGGCCTGGCGAATTTGGGCGCCCTGTCACCCGACGGCCGCTGCTTCACCTTCGACGAACGGGCCAGCGGTTTCGCCCGCGGCGAGGGCGGCGCGTTCGTCGTCCTCAAACGCCTCGACCTCGCCGAAGCCGACGGCGACCCCGTCCACGCCGTCATCCGCGGCTGGGGCGTGAGCAGCGGCGGGGCCACGACCCGGATGCCCGACCCCAGCCCCCAGGGGCAGGCCGCCGCCATCCGTGCCGCCCTGCGGCGCGCGGACATCGCCTTCGACAGCGTGGACTACGTCGAGGCCCACGGCACCGGCACCCGCCTTGGCGACCCGGCCGAGATCGCCGGCCTGCGCACGGTGTCCGGACAGAGCGGCCGCAGCCGCCCCCTGGTCATCGGCTCGGTGAAGACCAACGTCGGACACCTGGAGCCGGCCGCGGGCATCACCGGCCTCGTCAAGACGGCACTGTGCGTGGAGCGCGGCCACCTGGTCGCCAGCCTCAACTTCCGCACCCCCAACCCCGCCATCCCCGACTTCCACGACGACTTCGAGGTCCTGTCCGCCCCGCGGCCCTGGCCGAGCACACCCGGCCGGCCGCGCCGCGCCGGAGTGTCCGCGTTCGGCATGGGCGGCACCAACGCCCACGTCATCCTCGAACAGGCCCCCACCACCGGACCCGCGCACGCCCGCCAACTCCCGCTCGGCGAAGGGGACATGGCCCCGGCCGGCGGCCTGGGGACGCTTCCGTGGCTGCTGTCCGCCCGCTCGCGGCAGGCCCTCACCGACCAGGCGGCCCGCCTGCGCGACCACGTGAGCGCCGACCCCTCGCTGAGCGCCGCCGACGTGGGCCACTCCCTGCTCCGCACCCGGTCACTGTTCGAGCACCGCGCCGTGGTCCTGGCCGACACCCGCCACGAAGCGCTGGAGGGCCTCGCCCTGCTCGCCGCCGGCGCCGACGCGGCCCGCACGGTCCGCGGCACGGCCACCGGCGCCACCGGCCCGGTCGTCTTCGTCTTCCCCGGCCAGGGATCCCAGTGGCCCGGCATGGGCAGAGAGCTGTACACCCAGTCGCCGGTCTTCGCCCGCTCGATCGACGCGTGCGCCCGCGCGCTGGAACCCTTCGTGGACTGGTCGCTGGTGGACGTCGTGACCGGCGCGCCGTCGGCCGCCTCGCTGGAGCGGGTGGACGTCGTCCAGCCCGCCCTGTTCGCGATGATGGTGTCGCTGGCCGAACTGTGGCGCTCCCTGGGCGTGGTCCCCGACGCCGTGGTGGGGCACTCGCAGGGCGAGATCGCCGCCGCCTGCGTGTCGGGCGCCCTCACGCTGGACGACGCGGCCCGCATCGTCGCCCTGCGCAGCCAGGCGCTGAAGGCACTGGCCGGACTCGGCGGGATGAGCGCGGTCGCCGCACCCCGGACCTGGGTCCAGCAACGGCTGGAACAGTGGCCGGGACGACTGTCGACGGCCGCCGTCAACGGGCCCGCGTCCGTGGTGATCTCCGGCGACGACGAGGCCCTCGAGGAGTTCGCCGCCGCGGCCGCCGGTGAGGGGGTCCGGGTACGGCGGGTCAAGGTCGACTACGCCTCCCACTCCCACCACGTCGAACGCATCCGGGAACGGCTCCTGGCGGACACCGCGGGCATCGCACCGCGCGAAGCGGCGGTCACCTTCCACTCCACGGTCACCGCGACCGCCCTGGACACCCGCACCCTGGACAGCTCCTACTGGTACGACAACCTGCGCTCGCAGGTCCGCTTCGGCGACGTCGTCGACACCCTGATGCGCGAACGCGGCGCCGTGTTCGTCGAGGTCAGCCCGCACCCCGTACTCCAGGTGGCGATGGAGGAGACCGCGGACACGCTGGCCGTCCCGCCCCTGCTGGCGAGCACCCTGCACCGCCGCGACGGCAGCGCCGGCAAGGTGCTGGCCTCGCTGGCCGAACTGCACGTGCGGGGTGTGCCGGTGAACTGGACGACCGCGTTCGCCGGCCACCGCCCGCGCACCGTCGCCCTGCCCTCCTACCCCTTCCAGCGCCGCCGGTACTGGCTGAGCGCCCCCGACGGCCCGGACGGCCCCGACACCCCGGCGGCCGCCGCACCCGGCCCGGACACCAGGCCCGCGGACCTCACCTCGCAGGCAGCGGTCCAGGCACTGGTGTGCGCCGAGACGGCGGCCCTGCTGAGCGTCAAGGACGCCGGGACCACCGGCGCCGACATCGCGGCACGGGCCGAGGACACCTTCAAGGCACTGGGCTTCGACTCCGCGATGGCGGTGGGGCTGCGCGGCCGGCTCGCCGCGGCACTGGGCCTGCGCCTGCCGGCCACCGTCGCGTTCACCTACCCCACCGCGCACACGCTCGCCCGCCACCTCTTCTCCCTCCTGGAACCGCAGGCGCCCGCCGCCCCGCGGCCGGACCCGGAGCCGCAGGCGGCCCCCGACACGCAGAACACGCAGGACGTGCCGGGCGTGCCGGGGAGCGGCAGTGACGACGATCTGTACGCGTTGATCGAGCGCGGATACGTGTAGCAACACCGTTCGTATTGGCAACTGTTGGGGGAGGCCCTGGTGGAGGATGTCGACAAGCTCCGGTCCTACTTGCGACGCGCCGTCGGCGACGCGCAGGACCTGCGTGAGCGGGTGCGCGAGCTGGAGGAGTCCGCACGCGAACCCATCGCGGTCGTGGGCGTGGGGTGTCGCTTCCCGGGCGGGGTGACCTCGCCCGAAGGGCTGTGGGACGTCGTCGCCGACGGCGTGGACGCGATGGGCGACTTCCCCCGCGACCGCGGCTGGGACCTGGACGCGCTGTACGACCCGGACCCCGAGGCGCACGGAAAGACGTACACCCGCACCGGCGGATTCCTCGACGGCCTCGCGGAGTTCGACGCGCCGTTCTTCGGGATCAGCCCGCGCGAGGCACTGGCGATGGACCCCCAGCAGCGCCTCATGCTGGAGACCTCCTGGGAGGCGCTGGAGCGGGCCGGCATCGACCCGGCCGGCCTGCGCGGCTCGCCGACCGGCGTGTTCACCGGCCTGTACGCCGTCGACTACGGCCCGCGGATGGGCGGCGGGTCGGCCGGCGACGTGGAGGGCTTCGCGATCACCGGCACCTACACCAGCGTCGCCTCGGGCCGGGTGGCCTACGTCCTTGGCCTTCAGGGCCCGGCACTGTCCACCGACACCGCCTGCTCCTCCTCCCTCGTCGCCGTCCACCAGGCCGTACGGTCGCTGCGCTCGGGGGAGTGCACCCTGGCCCTGGCGGGCGGGGTCTCCACGCTGCCCACGCCGGGGATGTTCGTCGAACTCGCCCGCCAGCGCGGCCTGTCCGAGGACGGCCGGTGCAAGGCGTTCGCGGACGCCGCGGACGGCACCGGCTTCTCCGAGGGCGCGGGCGTCCTGGTCCTGGAGAAACTCTCCGACGCCCGCCGCAACGGCCGCCGTATCTGGGCGGTGATCCGCGGCACGGCCGTCAACCAGGACGGCGCCTCCAACGGACTGACCGCACCCAGCGAACTGGCCCAGCAGCGCGTCATCCGCGCCGCCCTGGCCGACGCCGGACTGCCCGCCGCCACGGTGGACGCGGTCGAGGCCCACGGCACCGGCACCCGGCTGGGCGACCCCATGGAGGCCGAGGCCCTGCTCGCCACCTACGGCCAGGACCGGGATCAGGAGCGCCCGTTGTGGCTGGGTTCGCTGAAGTCGAACATCGGCCACACCCAGGCGGCGGCCGGGGTGGGCGGCATCATCAAGATGGTCATGGCGATGCGGCACGGGGTCCTGCCCCGCACCCTGCACGTCGACCGCCCCTCCACCCACGTCGACTGGACGGCCGGAGCGGTACGACTGCTCACCGGGTCCCGCGAGTGGACGAGCACAGCGGAACGGCCGCGCCGGGCCGGGGTGTCCAGCTTCGGCATCAGCGGCACCAACGCCCACCTCATCCTCGAACAGCCCCCGCACCCCGGCGGACAGCCCCATGAGAACGACGGCGACGGCGACCGCGCGGGGGCAGCCGGGCAGACCCCGGATGCCGCCCCGCCCGCCACCGCAGCTCCCGGCGGTGTCCTGCCGTGGGTGCTGTCGGCGAAGTCCCCGGAGGCCCTGCGCGGCCAGGCCCAGCGGCTGCACGAACACCTCGCCGCCGCCCCCGGCCTGCCGCCCGCCGCCCTCGGCAACGCCCTGGTGAGCACCCGCTCCCTCTTCGACCACCGCCAAGTGGTGATCACCGCCGGCCGCGAGGACCTCCTCACCACCCTGGCCGCCGTCGCCGCCGGCGAGGAGAACAGCCCCGCCACCGTCGTGTCGGGCGTCGTGAAACCGGCCGGCCGCACCGTCTTCGTCCTCCCCGGCCAGGGCGCCCAGTGGGCCGCGATGGGCCGGGAACTGTGGGAGAGCTCCCCGGTCTTCGCCGAAGCGCTGCGCGCCTGCGCCACAGCGCTGGAACCGTACGTCGACTGGCCGCTGATCGACACCGTGTGCGGCGGCCCGGACGCCGCCGACCTGGACGACATCGACGTCGTCCAGCCGGCCCTGTTCGCCGTGATGGTGGCGCTGGCCCAGGTGTGGCGCTCGCTCGGCGTGCTGCCCGACGCGGTCATCGGCCACTCCCAGGGCGAGATCGCCGCCGCCCACATCGCCGGCGCCCTGACCCTGGACGACGCCGCCAGGATCGTGGCACTGCGCTCCCGGCTGCTGGCCACCGCCGCCGGACAGGGCAGCATGGCCGCGATCCTGCTGCCCGAACAGCGGGTGGAGGAACTGCTGGAGCCGTGGTCCGGCCGGGTCGGCATCGCCGCGGTCAACGGACCCAACTCCACGACCGTCTCCGGCGAGAGCACCGCCGTGCGGGAACTGGTCGCCGCCTGCGAGGCCCAGGGCGCCCGCGCCCGCCTGGTCAAGTCCAGCGTTCCCGGCCACTCCCGCCTCATGGACCAGTTCCACGACGCGCTCATCGACGGCCTGGGCCGCATCACACCCCGTCCGACACCGGTGCCGATCTACTCGACGGTGACCGGCGACCTGATCGACCCCGCCGCCCTGGACAGCGCCTACTGGTTCCGCAACCTGCGCGAACCCGTCCGCTTCGAAGCCGCCATGCGACGCCTGGCCGCCGAACAGCCCACCGGCACCGTCATCGAGCTCAGCCCGCACCCGCTGCTCACGATGAACATCCAGGAGATCCTCGACACCACCCCCGGCGCCACCGGCTTCGCGGTCGGCTCACTGCGCCGCGGCGAGGGCGGACTCGCCCGCCTGTACCGGTCGGCCGCCGAGGCCTTCGTCGCCGGCACCCCGGTGACCTGGCAGGCCGCCTTCCCCGGCCAGGACGGCCAGAACGGCCAGGACGGCCGAGCCGGCGGGAACGGGCCGGGGGTCGAACTGCCCACCTACGCCTTCCAGCGCCGCCGCTACTGGCTGGACACCCCCGCGGAGTCCACCACCCTCAGCACCTCCGACCACCCCCTCCTCGACGCCGTGATCGACCTGCCCACCGACACCGACACCGGCACCGGGCAGGGCGGGATCGTGGCCCGCGGGCGCCTGTCACTGGAGCGCCACCCCTGGCTCGCCGACCACACCGTCCACGGCGCCGCCCTGGTCCCGGCGACGGTCCTGGCCGAACTCGCGGCGTGGGCGGCGGACAGGGCCGGCTGCCCCGCCGTCGGCGAACTCACCCTGGAGACACCCCTGGTGCTTGCCCGCACCGCCGAGCACGACCTGCGCGTCGTCATCGGCGCGGACCACACCGTCAGCGTGCACTCCCGCGCCGAGGGCGCGACCCGCTGGACCCGCAACGCGACCGGCACCCTCACCCCCGCCACCCCCACCCCCGACAGCCCGGCAGGGGACAGCCTCGCCGTGTGGCCGCCCGCGGGCGCCGTTCCCGTCCCCTTCGAGGACGAGTACACCCGTCTCGCCGCCCTCGGCATCCACCACGGACCCCTGCTGCGCGGCCTGAAGAAGGTGTGGCGCAAGGGCCGGACCCTGTTCGCCGAGGTCGAACCATCGGCCCCCGACGGCGCCGGCCGGACAGGGTTCCGGATCCACCCCGCGCTGCTGAACGCGGCGCTCCTGCCCGTCGGCCTGGGCGAGTTCGTCGACACCACCCGCCCCGAGGGCTGGCTGCCCCGGCGCATGACGGGCCTTTCCATCAGCGCCGCCCGCCCCGGCCCGCTGCGCGTACGCCTGGCCCCCGCTGGCCAGGACACGCTGTCGGTGAGCGTCGCGGACCAGCACGGAACACCCGTCGCCTCCATCGACGCCCTGACCCTGCAACCGGCGGACGTCGGGCAGCTGACCGCGCTGGGCTTCGACCACCGCGACGCCCTGTTCCAGATCGACTGGGCGCCCCTGCCCGTCCCGGCCACCGCCTCCCCGTACGCGGTCCTGGCGGCCCCCGGCGGTGCGCCCGCCGTCCCCCCGGCGCAGGACGGCACCGTGTTCGCCTCACCCGCGCAACTCGCCGCGTCCGGACGGGAGATACCCCCGCTGGTCATCGCCGCCCTCGACGACCGCGACATCCGCACCGGCACCCGCGCGGACCGGGACGAGGACGTCCCGGCCGCCGCCGGACGGGCCCTGCACCGCGTCCTGGGCTGGGCCAAGGAATGGCTCGCCGACGACCGGTTCTCCGCCTCCCGCCTGGTCCTGGTGACCCAGGGCGCGTCCGGTGACGGGCCCGGCGCCCCCGCCGACCCGGCGGCCGCCGCGATCTGGGGATTCGTGCGCACCGCACAGACCGAGAACCCGGGCCGCTTCACCCTCGTCGACACCGACGGCCTGCCCGCCTCACACGCCCTGATCCCGGCCGCCGCCACCACCGCGGAGGCCCAGCTCAAGATCCGCGGCGGCGCCGTGAGCACCCCGCAACTGGCCCCCGTACACGGCCCCTCCACCTCCGGCGAGGCCCGCGACAGCGAGCAGCACACACCCGCCCTCGGGTCGGGCACCGTACTGATCACCGGCGGCACCAGCGGCCTGGGCGCGCTGCTGGCCCACCATTTGGTGCGGCGGCACGGCGTGTCGCGGCTGCTGCTGACCAGCCGGCGCGGACCGCACGCCCCCGAGGCGGCACACCTGCGCGACGAACTGGCCGCGGCGGGCGCCCAGGTGGAGATCGTCGCCTGCGACGTCACCCGCCGCGCCGAGGTCGCCGAACTGATCGCCGCACTCCCGGCCGGCCGGCCCCTGTCCGCGGTGATCCACTGCGCCGGTGTGCTGGACGACGGCGTCGTCGAGGCCCTGACCGAGGACCGCCTGGACGCGGTCCTGGCACCCAAGACGCACGGCGCCTGGCACCTGCACGAGCTGACCCGGCACCTGGACCTGACCGCGTTCGTCCTGTTCTCCTCCGTCGCCGGCGTACTGGGCACGGCCGGACAGGCCAACTACGCGGCCGCCAACGCCTTCCTGGACGCCCTCGCCGAAGCCCGCACCGCCGCCGGACTGCCCGCCACCGCCCTGTGCTGGGGCTTTTGGGCCCAGCGCAGCGAGATGAGCGCCGGCCTCGCCGACGCCGACATCGTCCGCCTGCAACGCCAGGGCATCCAGCCCCTGTCGACGGCCGAGGGACTCGCCCTCTTCGACGCGGCACTGCGCACGGACCGCCCGGTCCTGGTACCCACCCGCCTGCACCACCCCGCCCCCGGCACACCGGCCGCCGCACCCATGGGCTCCCCGCTGCTGCGCGCCGTGACCGGCACACCGGCGCCGGGCGGCCCGGCCGGCACCGAACCGGCCGGCACACCCCTCGCCGAGCAGCTCGCCGCCCTCTCACCGGCCGACGCCCAGGCCCTGCTCCTGGACACCGTCCGGGCACAGACCGCGGCCGTCCTGGGCCACCCGGACACCGCGAAAATCGGCCCGGCCGCGACGTTCCGCAAACTGGGGATCGACTCGCTCACGGCGCTGGAACTGCGCAACAGACTCTCCGCCGTCACCGGCCTGAAACTGCCCGCCACGCTCGTCTTCGACCATCCCAACCCGGGCGCCCTCGCCCAGTTCCTGACCGGGAGCATCACCCCCGCACCCGTCGGCGCACCCGAGTCGGCGGCCGGCCATCTGGCCCGGGAGATCGAGGAGTTGGGCGCCCGCCTGGAGGACGCGTTCCTGCGCCTCGCACAGCAGGACCAGACCACCATGTCCACTCTGCTCGGCGAGCTCCAGGGCCGGGTCCGTTCACTGGCGGGCGCCGGATCACCGGTCGGCATCGCCGACCAGATCAGTTCGGCCTCGGCGGGAGACCTTCTCGCGCTGCTGGACAAAGAGCTCGGCTAGGGGAGAGCGATGACCAACGACAGCAACGCCGATGTCCTGGACTACCTCAAGCGGACATCGATCGAACTGATCGAGACCCGCAAGCGCCTGAAGGAGGTGACGGAGGCGGCCGCCGAACCCATCGCGGTCATCGGCGTCGCCTGCCGCTACCCGGGCGGGGCGACCTCCCCGGAGGCCCTGTGGGACCTGGTGCGCGAGGGCGCGGACGTCGTGTCCGCCTTCCCCGAGGACCGCAACTGGGACCTCCAGCACCTCGCCGACCCGGACCCGGACCGGCCCGGCACCTCCTCCACCCGCTCGGGCGGATTCCTCCACGACGCAGGCGACTTCGACGCCGACTTCTTCGAGATCAACCCGCGCGAGGCGCTCGCCGCCGACCCGCAGCACCGGCTCCTGCTGGAGACCTCCTGGGAGTCCCTGGAACGCGCCGGCATCGACCCGCACACCCTGCACGGCAGCAGCACCGGCGTGTTCGCCGGCCTCGCCTACTTCGGCTACGGCAACCACTTCTCCACCCCCGAGACCATCGCGGGCTACGCGCAGACCGGCTCCCTGCTGAGCGTGGCCTCGGGCCGGATCTCGTACGCGCTGGGCCTCCAGGGCCCGGCCCTCTCCACCGACACCGCCTGCTCCTCCTCGCTGGTGGCGGTGCACCAGGCGGTGCAGTCGCTGCGCAGCGACGAATGCGGCCTCGCGCTGGCCGGCGGCGTCACCGTCATGGCGATGCCGCAGGTGTTCCGGGAGATGTCACGCCAGCGCGGCCTGTCCCAGGACGGCCGGTGCAAGGCGTTCGCGGACGCCGCGGACGGCACCGGATTCGCCGAGGGCGTCGGCATGCTCGTCCTGGAGCGGCTCTCCGACGCCCGCCGCAACGGCCGCCGTATCTGGGCGGTGATCCGCGGCACGGCCGTCAACCAGGACGGCGCCTCCAACGGACTGACCGCACCCAGCGGCCCCGCCCAGCAGCGCGTCATCCGCGCCGCCCTGGCCAACGCCCGGCTGCGGGCGAACGACGTGGACGCGGTCGAGGCCCACGGCACCGGCACCACGCTCGGCGACCCCATCGAGGCACAGGCCCTGCTCGCCACCTACGGCCAGGACCGCAACCAGGACAGCCCGCTGTGGCTGGGCTCCCTGAAGTCCAACATCGGCCACACCCAGGCGGCCGCCGGGGTGGGCGGCATCATCAAGATGGTCATGGCGATGCGGCACGGGGTCCTGCCCCCCACCCTGCACGTCGACCGCCCCTCCACCCACGTCGACTGGACGGCCGGAGCCGTACAACTCCTCACCGAGTCACGTGAATGGCCCGGCACAGCGGAACGGCCGCGCCGGGCCGGGGTGTCCAGCTTCGGCGCGAGCGGCACCAACGCCCACCTCATCCTCGAACAGGCCCCCGAAGAACAGCCCGCACCCGCCGCGCAGCACACCCCCAGCGACAACGATGGGACGACCCCCGACGCGAACACCCAACAGCCCACGTTCACCGGCGACTTGGTGGCGTGGACGGTGTCGGCCCGCTCGGAACAGGCACTGCGCGCCCAGGCCGGCAGACTGCGCGACTTCGCCGCCGCCGGCCCGCCCCCCGACCTCGCCGACATCGGCTGGTCGCTGGCGGCGAGCCGCGCACGCTTCGAGCACCGCGCGGTCGTCCTGGGCCGCACCCGCGACGAACTCCTGCACGCCCTCACCTCGTTGAGCCAGGGCGAGGAATCCGCCGCCGTGCTGCGCGGCGTCGCCGGCGCAGCAGGCGGCACCGTCTTCATGTTCCCGGGCCAGGGTTCCCCCTGGGCGGGCGCGGCACGGCAGCTGTACGACGCCTTCCCCGCCTTCGCCCGCAGCCTCGACGACATCTGCGCACACTTCGACGCCCACCTCCCGATCGGCCTGCGGTCCGTCCTGCTCGCCGAGGAGCCCGCCGGCCGCGAGCGGACCGACGTCGCGCAGCCGGCCCTGTTCGCCCTGCAGGTCAGCCTCTACCGGCTCCTGACCGCCCATCTCCCCGCCCCGGACCGCCTGATCGGCCACTCGGTCGGCGAGATCGCCGCAGCGCACGTGTCCGGCGTCCTCACCCTGGACGACGCCACCCGGCTGGTCGCCGCCCGCGGACGGATCATGCAGACGGTGAGGGAACGCGGCGCCATGCTCGCCGTCCGCGCCGGCGAAGCACACATGAGCGCCCTGCTCACCCCCTACCGGCGGACCGGCATCGCGGCGGTCAACGGCCCGGAGTCGGTGGTGGTCTCGGGCCTGCGCGAGGAGGTCCACGCGCTGCGCGACCAGCTCGTCGCCGCCGGCACCTCGGCGAAACTCCTCCCCGTCGACCACGCCTTCCACTCCCCGCTCATGGACCCCGTCCTCGCCGAGTTCGGCCAGGCCATCGCCCAACTCACCGCCGGCGCACCGGCGATCCCCGTCGTCTCGACCCGGCTGGGCCGCGAGGCCACCGGCGAGGAACTGGCGTCCGTCGCCCACTGGGTGGACCACGTCCGCGCACCCGTCCGCTTCAACGACGCCGTCGAGTGCGCCCGCGCGGCGGGAGCGCGCGTCTTCGTCGAGGTGGGCCCGGGAGCCACCCTCACCGGCATGACCCAGGAGGCCTTCGCCCACCAGGGCGTCGACGACACGCTGGTGCTGTCCGCCGCCCGCCGCGACCGCGGCGGACCCCAGGCCCTCATCACCCTGCTCGCCCAGCTGCACGTGCACGGCAACCCGGTCGACCTCGGCGCCCTGTCCGGCCCCCGCCGCACCGTCGACCTGCCCACCTACGCCTTCCAGCACCGGCGCTACTGGCTGGACTTCCAGGCCGCCACCCACAGCACCGACCTCGCCTCCGCCGGCCTGACCAGCCCCCGGCACCCGCTGCTGGGCGCCGTGATGGACCACCCCGCCACCGGCGAGAGCGTCTTCAGCGACCTGTGGTCCCTGCGCACCCACCCCTGGCTGGCCGACCACAGCGTGTTCGGCGCGGCCGTCGTCCCCGCGACCGCCTACCTGGACCTGGCCCTGTCGGTGGGCGAACACCTCGGCTGCCCCGCCGTCGAGGAACTCTCCCTGGAAATACCCCTGGTCCTGCCCGACCCGGGCGAGATCCGGATACGGCTCGTCGCCGGCACCCCCGACGAGAAGGGCCGCCGCTCCCTGGACGTGTACGCGCGCCCCGACACCGCCGGCACCGGCCCGGCGGACGGCGGCTGGACCCGTCACGCGATGGGCACCCTGGCCCCGCCCACCACCCCCGCCACCCCGCATCCCGACAACGCGGGCCTGCCGGCCGTGTGGCCGCCGCCCGGCGCCACCGCACTGCCCATCGAGGGCCTCTACGACTCCCTCGCCGACGCGGGCTTCGACTACGGCCCGACCTTCCGCGGACTGCGCGAGGTATGGCGCCGCGGCACGGACCTCTTCGCGCTGGCCACCCTGCCCGTCTCCGGCGACACCTCGGCGGGCGACGGCTTCGCCCTGCACCCGGCCCTGTTCGACTCCGTCCTGCACGCGGTGATCGCCGGCGGCGTCATCGAAGTGAGCGGCGAGCAGGGCTGGATGCCCTTCTCCTGGTCCGGCGCCGAACTCACCGGCGTGTGCGGCCCCACCGTCACGGTCCGTCTCTCCCCGGCCGGCGACGGCGTCGTCGCGGTGACCGTCGCCGACGAGCACGGCCGCACCGCCGCCCGCATCCAGGCACTCACCTTCCGCCCGGCGAGCGCCGAACAGGTCCACGCCGCCCACGGCACCCGCCACCAGCCCCTCTACGAACTGCAATGGCACCCCGCCTCGCCCACCGCCCAGGAACCGGATAGGCCCGCCGCCCCGGCGACCGGAGGCCGCTGCGCCGTCATCGGCACCCCCGACGGCCTGGCCGGCCGCCTCACCACGGCCCTTGAGAACACCGTCCCGCAGGCCGGCCTGGACGAGATCCTCACCGGCCCCCCGCCCACGCACATCGTGCTGTGCCCGGACGACGCCATCACCCTCGCCGCCGACCCGCTCACCGCCGTCCGCGACACGGCCCGGCACACACTGGGCCAGATCCAGCGCTTCCTCGCCGAGGGCACCCTCACCGCCACCACCCTGGTCGTCTGCACCCGCCTGGCCCAGGACACCGGCCCCGGGGAGCGGGTCACCTCCCTGACCGGCGCGTCCGTATGGGGCCTGATCCGCTCCGCCCAGACCGAACACCCCGGCCGCTTTTGCCTGCTGGACATCGACGACGACCCGGCCTCCCTCGCCCGCGTCCCCGGCGCCCTGACGGCCGGCGAGGACCAGCTCGCCCTGCGCGCCGGCACCCTCCTCCTGCCGCGCCTGGCACCCGCAGCGCCCGCCGCCCACCGCCTCGAAGCCCCCGCCCCCGGACCCCACCGCCTGGGCATCCCCACCAAGGGAACCCTGGAGAACCTGACCTGGGTGCCCTGCCCCGAGGTGGAGGCACCCCTTGCCAGCGGCCAGGTCCGTATCGCCGTCCAGGCCGCCGGCCTCAACTTCCGCGACATCACCCTCGCCCTCGGCCTGGTCGACCGCACCGCCCTCGACGCCGGCCTGGGCAGCGAAGGCGCCGGCATCGTCCTGGACGTCGCCGACGACGTCACCCGCCTGGCACCCGGCGACCGCGTCACCGGCATCTTCCCCGGCGCCTTCGGCCGCGTCGCCGTCGCCGACCACCACCTGCTCACCCACATCCCCGACACCTGGAGCTACGCCGAAGCGGCCTCCGTCCCCTCCACCTTCCTGACCGCCTACTACGCCCTCTTCCACGTCAACCCCCTCCAGAAGGGGCAGCGGATCCTCATCCACGCCGCGGCCGGCGGCGTCGGCATGGCCGCCGTCCAGCTCGCCCGGCACGCCGGCGCCGAGATCTACGCCACCGCGAGCCCCGCCAAGTGGCCCACCCTGCGTGCCCTGGGACTGGACGACGACCACCTCGCCTCCTCCCGCGACCTCGACTTCGCACCGAAGTTCCTCACCACCTCCGGCGGCCACGGAGTGGACGTCGTCCTGAACTCCCTCGCCCACGCCTTCGTCGACGCCTCCCTGACCCTGCTCCCGCGCGGCGGACACTTCACCGAGATGGGCAAGACCGACATCCGCGACCCCCACCAGGTCGCCGCCCGCCACCCCGGAGTCCGCTACCAGGCCTTCGACCTCTACGAGGCCGGCCCCGACGCACTCCAGGACATGTTCCGCCGCGTCATGGACCTCTTCACCGACGGCCACCTCCACCTCAACCCCGTCTCCGTACGCGACATCCGCGACGCCCGCGCGGCGTTCCGCGAGATGAGCCAGGGCCGCCACACCGGCAAGCTCGTCCTCGACGTCGGCGGCACCCTCGGCGGCGGCACCGTCCTGGTCACCGGCGGCACCGGGGGAGTGGGCTCCCTGGTGGCCCGCCACCTCGTCACCGAACACGGCGTACGCAGCCTCGTCCTGGCAAGCCGCCGCGGCAACGCCGCCGACGGCACCGCCGACCTGGTCGCCGGCCTGCGGGCCGCGGGCGCCGACGTCCACGTCGCCGCCGTCGACATCACCGACCGCACCGCCCTGGCCGCCCTGCTCGCCGACCTGCCCGGCCGCCACCCGCTCACCGCCGTCGTCCACGCGGCCGGCGCCCTGGCCGATGCCACCGTCGAGTCCCTGACCCCCCGGCACCTGGACCACGTACTGGACGCCAAGGCCGGCGGCGCACTGAACCTGCACGAACTGACCCAGGGCCGCCCCCTGTCGGCGTTCATCCACTTCTCCGCCCTCGCCGGCACCCTGGGCACCGCAGGCCAGGCCAACTACGCCGCCGCCAACGCCTTCCTGGACGCCCTGGCCACACAGCGCCACGCCGCGGGCCTGCCCACCACCTCACTGAGCTGGGGCTGGTGGGAACAGAGCAGCGCCATGACCGAGGACCTCCACGGCGCCGACCTCTCCCGGCTGCGCCGCATGGGCATCGCCCCGATGCCCACCACCGAGGCACTGGCCCTGTTCGACGCCGCCTGCGCGAACGGCAAGGCGGTCCTCGTCCCGGCCCGCGTCGACCTCGCGGCCCTGCGCCGCAAGAGCCCTGACGAACTCCCGCTCCTGCTGCGGGAGTTGGCCGCGGGCGGCCGCCCCCGCCGCGAGGAGGCCGCACCCGCGGGCGAGAAGGGCCCCGCCGCTCTGACCGGCCGGCTGACCACCCTGCCCGAGGAGCAGGCCAAGGACGCCGCCACCGACTGGGTCCGCGACCAGGTCGCCATCGTCCTCGCCCACCCCTCCGGCGCCACCGTCGACGCCGACCAGGCCTTCACCCAGCTCGGCTTCGACTCCCTGACCGCCGTCGAACTGTGCAACCGGCTGGCCGCCACCACCGGCCTGCGCCTGCCCTCCACCCTCGTCTTCAGCTACCCCACCCCCCGCGAACTGGGCCACCACCTCGTCGGCCTGCTCCGCCCCGAACCCGACCCGCAGGCCGAGGCCGACGCGACGATCCGGCAGATCCTGCACACCCTGACCCCCGACCGCCTGCGCGAGGCAGGCATCCTGGACCAGGTCCTGGCCTGCGCCGACCCCCTCAGCGCCGACGGCCCGCCGCCGGCCGAGTCCGGCACGGACGAACTGTCGGACCTGGACCTGGAAGCACTGGTCGGCCTGGCCCTGGACGAGAGTTGACGTCCTCCCCCTCCTGGCGGAGAGGGATTCCTGGCTCACTTTGCCCGACACCTAGCAGGTGGCAGGACTTACAAGATCAGCACCAGCCGGGTTGAGACCAGCCCGGACGAGCATCACGTGGGCGGAGTTCTTATCCCTGGGGGACTGCACTCCGCACGCGGTGCACGTATACGTACGTTCGGAAAGGGGAAGTGCGTGCTTGGCTCTCGCTCCGCACTGCGCGCAATCCATGGTGGTGTGCGCGGGATTGACCAGGTGCACGACGCGCCCGTGTTTGCGCGCCATTTCGCACAGTGCGGTCTTGGTCGCGGCAATCGACGCGTCGGCGGCCTTGCGGGCCATCGTGGACTTCGCGAGGAACTTGGGGCGGAAGTCCTCCACCGCGAGGTGCTCGAAGTCACGGACGACGGCCTTGGCCCACTTGCGTCCGATGTCCTGACGTCGGCGGGCGATCTTCTTCGACAATTTCGCCGCTGCCCTCCGGGCTGTGCGGTAGCCGGCGGTTTCGGGACGGTTCTTCGGCGTGCGACGGCGGGCCATCATCTTCTGGTATCCGGCGAGTTTGGCCGCGGCGACTTTCCCGTGCTGGGCGTGGGGGAGGTCGTGTGCGTCGGAGGTAGTCGTCGCAGTCTCCTTGACACCCCAGTCGATACCGAGCGCACGGCCGGTGGGGGCGAGCTGTTCGAAAGCCGTCTCCACGACGAACGACGCGTACCAGTGGCCCAGGCTGTCCCGGTACACACGTACCGACGTGGGATTGGAGGGCAGGTCGCGGGACCACACAACGGTCAAGGCGATTCCGCCCGCAAGGCGCAGACGACCGTCCTTCAGCCGGAAACCACGCCGGGTGTAGTTCAAACTGGGCAGCGCCTCGCGCTTCGTCTTCACCTTGGGCATCCCGGCGCGCCGGCGCATCGGCAGCTGCGCCTTGATGTCTTTCAGAGCCTTCGCGCGGGACTTGCCGAAGTCCCGGATGGTCTGCTGCTGAGCCACCGAACTACCCTCACGCAGCCATCCCATGGCGGTGCGGGCATCGGTGAGCATCTTGTCGAGCTGCGCCGGACCGCACGACACTTTCTCGACCGCGATCCTGTTGAGTTCGTGGACCTTGCGAGACATCGCCACGCATTCGTTCCAAACCCAACGACAGCGCGCCCACTCGGCGTCAAGACCGGCCAGAGCGGTGGACGACACACGCAGACGATAGGTGTACCGGGCGTATCCGGCATCCCCCAGCTGCGTCGACGTCGTCATGCCCTCACGTTATCGGTTTCTCGAATCCGACGTATTCCACTGCGTGAAGCGCTGGTATCGCACTGCCGTGGCCGAAGCCGAATCACCCTGACGGCGATTCGACCGCACCAGTCCTACTGCCCAGCAGCTCGATTCCTCCCCGGCCTGAAGGCCGGGGCACTCGGAGGTACCCGATGACGACGGACACGACCAACTCTGCGCCTCGTTCGGCGGACGGCGCCGACCGCGTCCAGCGGGCGCTGCGCACCCTGCTGGAGGAACGCGACCGGCTCCGGCAGGAGAACGACGCCCTCAAGGCCGGCCGCGGCGAGCCCATCGCCGTGGTCGCCATGGCCTGCCGCTACCCCGGGAACGTCGCCGGCCCCGAAGATCTGTGGGAGGTGATCCGCGAGGGCCGTGACGTCGTCGGCGCGTTCCCCACCGACCGCGGCTGGCGCGACGTCTACGACCCCGACCCCGACACCGTCGGCACCTCCTACGTCCGCCACGGCGGCTTCCTCGACGACGTGGCCGGATTCGACGCGGACTTCTTCAACATCAGCCCCCGCGAAGCACTCGCCACCGACCCGCAGCAGCGCCTGCTGCTGGAGACGTCGTGGGAGGTCTTCGAACGGGCCGGCATCGTCCCCGCCACCGTGCGCGGCACCGACGTCGGCGTGTTCACCGGCGTCAGCTCCTCCGAGTACGGCTCACGCTTCCTGGAAGGGGACAAGAACGGCCTGGAAGGCTACGTCCTGCACGGCAGCACCCTCAGCGTCGCCTCCGGCCGCGTCGCCTACGAGATGGGCCTGACCGGACCGGCCCTCTCCGTCGACACGGCCTGCTCCTCCTCCCTGGTCGCCCTGCACCTGGCGGCACAGTCCCTGCGGGCGGGGGAGTGCTCCCTGGCGCTGGCGGGCGGCGCGCTGGTGATGTCGACGACCGAACTGTTCGTGGAGTTCTCCCGCCAGAAGGGCCTGGCCCCCGACGGCCGCTGCAAGTCCTTCGCGTCCGGCGCGGACGGCACCGGCTGGGCCGAGGGCGTGGGCGTGCTCCTGCTGGAGAAGCTCTCCGACGCCCGCCGCAACGGCCACCCCGTCCTCGCCGTCCTCGCCGGCTCCGCCGTCAACCAGGACGGCGCCAGCAACGGCCTGACCGCCCCCAACGGCCGCGCCCAGGAGAACGTGATCCGCAAGGCCCTGGCGAACGCCGGCGTCGCGGCATCCGACGTCGACCTGGTCGAGGCACACGGCACCGGAACCGTGCTGGGTGACCCCATCGAGGCGGGCGCCCTGCTGGCCACCTACGGCCAGGACCGCGAACCGGGCCGGCCACTGTGGCTGGGCTCGCTGAAGTCGAACATGGGCCACGCCCAGGCCGCCGCGGGCGTCGCCTCGGTCATCAAGGCCGTCCTGGCCATCCGCCACCGCCACCTGCCCCGCACCCTGAACGTGGACGCCCCCTCCCCGCACGTGGACTGGGCCGCGGGCGGCGTCGAACTGCTCACCCAGGGACGGCGATGGGACCGGACGCACGGGCCGCGGCGCGCCGGGGTGTCCTCGTTCGGCGTGAGCGGCACCAACGTGCACGTGATCCTGGAGGAAGCCCCCCAGGACCCGCAGAACGAACCGGCCCCGCAGAACGAACCGGCCCCGCAGAGCGAACCGGCCTCACGGCCCGGACAGATCCCGCAGGCGCCCCGGACCGCGCGGGCCGGGGGAGAGGGCGAGCCCGGACCGGCCGCGGGAGTCGTGGGCGGCCTGGTGCCCTGGGTGGTGTCCGCCAGGAGCGCGGCCGCCCTCCAGCAGCAGGCGGGCAGACTGCGCGACGCCACCGCCACCGCCACCGCCACCGCCACTGCCTCCGGCGACGGCGTGGACCTCGGCGCCGTCGGCTGGTCCCTGCTGTCGAGCCGTACACGCTTCGAGCACCGTGCGGTCGTCCTGGGCCGCACCCGCGAGGAACTCCTCGCCGGCCTCACCTCCCTGAGCCGGGGCCAGGACCACCCCGGCGTGGTGCGCGGGCGCGCGGGCAGCCCCGGCGGCACCGTCTTCGTCTTCCCCGGACAGGGATCGCAGTGGGTCGGCATGGGACGCGGGCTCTACGACGCCTTCCCCGCCTTCGCCCGCTCCCTGGACGCGTGCGCGGCGGCCCTGGCCGAGTGGACCGACTGGTCGCTCCTGGACGTGCTGCGCGCCGCCGACGGCGCGCCGGGACTGGACCGGGTGGACGTCCTGCAGCCGGCCCTGTTCTCCGTGATGGTGTCGCTGGCCGCCCTGTGGCGGTCCTGGGGCGTGGAGCCGGCCGCGGTGATCGGCCACAGCCAGGGCGAGATAGCCGCCGCCCACGTGTGCGGCGCCCTGACCCTGCGCGACGCCGCGAAGATCGTGGCACTGCGCAGCAAGGCACTGGTCGACCTCATCGGACACGGCGCGATGGCCTCGGTCGCCGCATCGGAGCAGACCGTCCAGGAACGGATCACACCCTGGAGCGGCCAGGTCAGCGTCGCCGTCGTCAACGGCCCCCGCTCCGTGGTGGTGTCCGGGGAACCGGACGCCCTGGACGAGTTCATCGAGAAGATGAAGGCCGAAGGAACCCAGGCCCGCAGGATCTCCGTCGACTACGCCTCCCACTCCCACCACGTGACCCGGGTCCGCGACCAGGTGAGGGACCCGCTCGCCGACCTGACCCCCACCTCGTCCACGCTGCCCTTCTGCTCCACCCTGTACGGCGAGGTCGTCGACACCGCACGGCTGAACGCCGACTACTGGTACGACAACCTCCGCGAAAAAGTCCAATTCTCCACATCCGTGGGCAAGTTGGCCGCCGACGGGTTCCGGGTGTTCGTCGAGATGAGCCCGCACCCCGTCCTGACCGTCCCGGTCCAGGAGACCCTCGAGGACCTCGACGACGCACTCGTCCTGTCCTCGACCCGCCGCAACCGCGACGAGGTCGCCTCCGTCGTCGCCTCCCTGGCCCAGCTCCACGTCCAGGGCGGCCCGGCGGACCTCGCCACCCTCTTCGAGGAACACCGCCGGGTGGACCTGCCCACCTACGCCTTCCAGCACCAGCGGTACTGGCTCGACTCCACCCGCACCACGGCCGCGGCCCAGAACACCGCCCCCGAACCGCCCGCCGGCGACGAGCCGCCCGAACCCCTGCCGCACCGGCTCGCCGCCCTCCCCGAGGACGAGGCGGCCACCGTCCTGCTCGACCACGTCCTGGAGAAAGTCGCCGTCGTCCTGGGACACGCCTCCGGCCAGTCGGTCGACCCCGACCAGGAGTTCAGGGAACTCGGCTTCGACTCCCTGCTCTCCGCCGAACTCAGCAAACGCCTGACCGCCTCCACCGGACTGAAACTGCGGGCGAACCTGGTGCTGCGCCACCCCTCGCCCCGCCGCGTCGCCGGCCACGTCCTGTCCCTGCTGAGCGCACCCTGACCGCGCCGAACCACCACTCCCGCCGGGCACCTGGGCGCCCGGCGGGAACGTCCCGCCGGCGGGACACCGCAAGCACCACCGCGGCCCCCTCCCACCGGACACCCAGGTGCATTGAACGGCTGCGTCACTTCCCCGACAGTGGGGGTGATCTGCGAAATCCTCCGATTCGGGCCTGTTTGCTGAGGGGTTGATCTGTATGCCTTCGTTCGGCGCGTCGTCTGCGCACCAAGGGCTGTGGCGGGCACAGGAAATGGCTTCCGACACGCCGAACCACGCGCTGACCATGTGGGACGTGGACGGCGACCTGGACACGGCGGTCATGGAGTCCGCGTTCCTGCACGTGATGGGCGAGGCGGAGGTGCTGCGCGTCACCTTCACCGAGCGGGACGGTCACGGCCTGCGCCTGGTGCCCCGCGAACTGGGCGACTGGCGGCCCTTCCTCCTCGACCTCGCCGCCGAGCCGGACCCCGAACAGGGGGCCCGCGACGCGCTCGCCGACCTGGTGCGCGAACCCTTCGACCTGGAACGGGACCTGCTGTTCCGCCTCGGCGTGGTGAAACTTGCCGCCGACCGCTCCCTCCTGGTCATCGCCTACCACCACCTCATATCGGACGGCTTCGGCGCGGGAGGCCTCCTCTCCCGCCGCCTCGCCGAGGCCTACACAGCCCTCGCTGAGGGCCGGAGCGTCCCGCCCCTGGAACACGCGTGGGACACCGCCTCCTTCACCGCCGAGTCCGACCGCTACCTCGCCTCCCCACAGTTCACCGAGGACACCGCGTTCTGGCGCGACTACCTCAAGGACGCGCCGCCGCCCGCCCGCCTCCCGCGCCCCGCCCTGTCCGACACCACGCGCGACGCGCTCGCCGAACCGCTCAGCAGCGCCGACCGCTGGTCACAGGTGGCCGGCGCCATCGGCATGGCCAGCCGCACCCTCACCGTCCCGCGCGCCGAAGCGGACACCTGGACCCGGACCGCGCAGTCCATGGGCGTGTGGATGTCCACGATGCTGACCGCCGCCGCCGCGGTGTTCGTCCGCCACCGCTGCGACCGGCCCGACTTCCTGCTCTCCCTGGCCGTCGGCAACCGCGTCGGCGTCGCCAGCCGCACCCCCGGCCTCGCGGTCAACGTCGTCCCGGTCCGCGCCAGGGTGCCGCTGGACGCGACCTTCACCGAGATCGCCGACACGCTCGTCGACGAGACGTACGAGATCTTCGACCACGCCGCCTGCCACTACTCCGACATCCAGCGCGCCGCCGGCACCACCCTGAGCGACCGCGGCAGCTTCGGCGCCGTCCTGAACGTCGTCGAGTTCGTCCAGCAGCTCCACTTCGGCGACAGCCCGGCCCGCTACTTCGGCGCGACGACCGGCACCTTCGACGAACTGTCCATCGGCGTCTACACCGACGGCAGCGCCGACAGCGACCTGTTCATCCGCCTGGACGCCCCCCAGAGCCTCTACACCCGCCCCGAACTGCGCTTCATCGGCGAGGAACTCATCGCCCACGTCCGCGCCCTGGTCGCCGCCGCGGACCAGCGCGTCGGATCCCTCGATGTGAGCGGCGTGAGCGGACAGCACCAGCCCCTCACCGCGGCACAGGACCAACTCCTCACCCCCGTACGGGAGCAGGACCGGGAAGCCCGTCCGCAGGCGGGGCAGGAGACGGTCACCGGCCTCTTCGCCCGGCAGGCCGCACGCACCCCCGACGCCGTCGCCCTCAGCGGCCCGGACACGACCCTCACCTACCGCGAACTGGACGCCCGCTCCACCCTGCTGGCCCGCACCCTGACCACCCGTACCGCGGGAGCCGAGACGGTCGTGGCGGTCGCCCTGCCCCGCTCCACGGACCTGGCCGTCGCCCTGCTGGCGGTGGCGAAGGCCGGCGCCGCCTGGCTGCCCCTCGACCCCGCCGCGGCGGCCGGGAGCCTCACCGCACAGGCGACGCGCTCCTTGGCCCGCGCCTTGCTCACCGACCCGGCGACCGCCGCCACGCTCCCCGCCGACACGGACATCCCCGTGATCGTCCTCGACGGCACAGCCCCGGACACCGACCCCGCCGACGGTGACGGTGTGGATGTTCAACTCCCGGCCCCGGCCCGCCCGGACAGCCTGTTCGCCGTCACGGACGGCTCCGGCCCGACCGGTACCGGCGCGCCCGTCGCTCTCACCCACCGCAACCTGAGCCACTTCGCGACCGACCCCGTCTGGCGCCGGACAGGCGAGCACACCCTGCTGTGGCACGGCCCGCACACCGTCGAGGCCCTCGCCCTCGAACTGTGGATGCCGCTGCTCAACGGCGGCCGCGTCGTCGTGACACCCCCCGGGGAGCCGGAGAGCGACACCCTGACCCGCGCCGGCGGCACCGACCACATCTCCACCCTGTGGCTGCCCGCCGCCCGCCTCACCGCCATCGCCGCCCAGCACCCCGAGCGCCTCGCCCCGCTGCGCGAGGTGATCACCGGCGGCGACCGCGTGCCCGCCGCCGCCCTGCGCCGCATCCGCGAGGCCTGCCCCCACCTGACCATCACCACCGGCCACGGAAGCGGCGAAAGCACCGTGTTCACCGCACGCCACCGCCTGACGCCGGACCAGCCCCTGCCCCCGGCGGGCACGATCGGCCACCCCCCGCACGACACCACCCTGCACGTCCTGGGCCCGGGCCTCGCACCGGTCCCTGCCGGCGTCACCGGAGAGCTGTACGTGGCCGGCCCCGGCGTGACCCGCGGCTACCCCGGCGACCCCGCCACCACCGCCACCCGCTTCGTTCCCTGCCCCTCCGGCCCGCCAGGCAGCCTCATGCACCGCACCGGAGAACGCGTACACCGCGACGAGGACGGCCGCGTCACCCACATCGGCGGCCCCGGCACACGGGCCGAACTGCGCGGCACCGGCATCGAACTCGCTGAGATCGAGGAGGCCCTGGCCGAGCACCCCGCCCTCGCCCAGTCGGCCGTCACGGTCCGCCCCGACACCACCGGCCGGCCCAGACTGCTCGCCTACGTGGTCCCGGCCCCCTCCCAGAGCCTCGCAGCCGACGAACTGCGCCGTTTCACCGCCGCCCGGCTGCCCGAACCCCTGGTGCCCGCCCTCTTCACTGTCCTCGACCAGCTGCCGCTCACCCCCGGCGGACGCATCGACCGCACCGCGCTGCCCGACCTCGCCCCCGACGACGACACCTACAAGGCCCCGCGCAACGACACCGAGAAGATCCTGGCCGCCGCGTTCGCCGACGTCCTCGAACTCGACCGGGTCGGCATCGACGAGGACTTCTTCGACCTCGGCGGCAACTCCCTGCGCGCCATCCGCCTGGTCGGCCTGATCCGCGCCGAACTGAACCAGGAAGTCTCCATCCGCCGCCTGTTCGCGGCCCGCACCGTCATGGGGCTGTCCGACATGTGGCAGGACCTCGCCCGCTCCAGCAGGCCGAGCCTGCGCAGGAGGACCAGCAACGGCGCCGTCCTGTGAGCACGCCCCCCGCCGCGCCGCGGACCCGGCGCGCCCACCCCTCCGCCGTGCGGCAGACCCGCCCCCGTGACCACAGCGGACCAGAAAGGCGATCATGGACGCGTTGACCCAGGCCCTGCTGGACGGGGCCGGACCGGACGAGCTGCAACGCCACGACCTGCCCGCCACCTACGAAGCCGCCCACCTCCTGGCCGCCGACACCCACATGTTCGACGGCGTCGAGGACAAGGACGTCCGCAAATCCCTGCACGTCGGCCACGTCCCGATGCCCGACATCGCCCCCGACGAGGTCGTCGTCGCCGTCATGGCCAGCTCCATCAACTACAACACCGTCTGGTCGGCGACCTTCGAACCCGTCCCCACCTTCGCCTTCCTCAAGCGCCACGCCCGCGAGGGCGCCCACGCCGCCCGCCACGACCTGCCCCACCACGTCGTCGGCTCCGACGCCGCCGGCATCGTCGTCAGAACCGGCGCCGGCGTACGGCACTGGAAGACCGGCGACCACGTCGTCGCCTCCTGCGTCCAGGTCGACGAACAAGAACCCGCCACCCACGCCGACGCCATGCTCGGCACCCGCCAGCGGATCTGGGGATACGAGACCAACTTCGGCGCCCTGGCCCACTACACGGTCGTCCGCGCCAGCCAACTCCTGCCCAAACCGGCCCACCTGACCTGGGAGGAGTCCGCGGGCGTCCTGCTCACCGCCGCAACCTCCTACCGGATGCTCGTCGGCGACAACGGCGCCCGCATCAAACAGGGCGACATCGTCCTCATCTGGGGCGCCACCGGCGGACTCGGCGCGTTCGCCGTACAGATGGTCAAGAACGCGGGCGGCATCGCCGTCGGCGTCGTCAGCTCCGAAGCAAAAGCCGCCGTGCTGCGCCGCCTGGGCTGCGACATCGTGATCAACCGCAACGACATCGGCATGGCAGGCGACGACGCCCTCACCCCCGAACGGACCATCGAACTGGGCAAACGCCTGGGCCGCGAGATCCGCCGCCGGACCGGCGAGGACCCGCACGTCGTCTTCGACCACGTCGGCCGCGCCACCTTCGGCATCTCGGTGTTCGTCGTCCGCAAGGGCGGCACCGTCGTCACCTGCGGATCCAGCACCGGATACGACCACCACTTCGACAACCGGTATCTGTGGATGAACCTCAAGCGCATCATCGGCAGCCACGCCGCCAACCTCCAGGAACAGGCCGAATGCAACCGCCTGTTCCGCCTGGGCCACCTCTCCCCAGTCCTGTCCACCGTGTACCCGCTCGCCGAGGTCGGCGAGGCCGCACGCCTGGTCCAGCGCAACCGCCACACCGGAAAGGTCGGCGTGCTCTGCCTGGCCCCCAAGGAAGGACTCGGCGTCACCGACCCCGCCCTGCGCGAGAGGATCGGCGCCGCCCGCCTCAACCCCCTGCGCACCCCCACACCCCCCGAGGGGACCTGACGTGGGCATCGGCATCCTCTCCACCGGCTCCTACCTGCCCAAGCACGAGGTCGGCAACGACGAGATCGCCGAACGCGTCGGCGTCACCCCCCAATGGATCGAAGCCAAGACCCAGATCCGCTCCCGCCGCTACGCCGCCCCCCACGAGGCGACCTCCGACCTAGCCGCCCTCGCCGCCGAACAAGCCCTGCACCAGGCGGCCCTGACCGCCGATCAGATCGACTACCTCATCGTGTCGACCTCCACCGGCGACTTCCCCCAGCCGCCCACCTCCTACCTCGTCCAGCACGCCCTCGGCGCCTTCAACGCGGCCTGCTTCGACGTCAACGTCGTGTGCAGCGGCTTCGTCTACGCCCTCACCCTCGCCCACAGCCTGATCGCCCAACGCCCCACAGCCCGCGCCCTGGTGATCGGCGCGGACGTCTACTCCCGCATCCTGGACTTCACCGACCGCAGGACCGCGATCCTCTTCGCCGACGGTGCCGGCGCCGCCGTCGTCGCCGCCGTCCCCGAGCCGTACGGCATCATCGCGAGCGACCTGTCCAGCCGCGGCGACGCCCACCACCTCATCCGCGTCGAAGCCGGCGGCTCCCGCAACCCCGCCTCCGCGCAGACCCTCGCCGAAGGCGGCCACTACTTCAAGATGGACGGCCGCGGCGTCCGCGACTTCGTCGCCGAACACGTCCCGCCCGCCCTGACCGCCCTCGCCGACAAGGCCCGCGTCGACATCACCGCCGTCGACCACTTCGTCCCGCACCAGGCCAACGGCGTCATGCTCACCGACGTCGTCGAACGCACCGGCCTGAACAGGGCACAGACCCACCGCACCCTGATCCGCTACGGCAACGTCGGCAGCGCCTCCGTGCCCGTCGCCCTCGACGAGGCGAACCGCAGCGGAGCCCTCGCCCCCGGACACCTGGTGCTCCTGGCCGGGTTCGGCGGCGGCATGTCGATCGGAGCATCACTTCTGACCTGGGGGAAGACCACATGACCACCACAGCCACGCCGCACACCGACACCACCACCGGCAGCCGTGCACACACCGGCATCGACCGCGTCGGTGTCGTCGGCAGCGGCATCATGGGCACCGGCATCGCCGAACTGTGCGCCACATCAAGCCTGGACGTCACGGTCGTGGTGTTCTCCGAATCCTCCCTGACCACCGCACCCCGGCGCCTCACCGCCTCCCTCGACCGCGGCGTCACCAAAGGCAAACTCGACCCCGCCGAACGCGACGCGGCCCTGGCCCGCGTGTCGTTCACCCGCGACCTGGGCCAACTCGCCGACCGTCACCTGGTGATCGAGGCCGTCAAGGAGGACGAGGCCCTCAAACAGGACCTGTTCGCCACCCTCGACAAGATCGTCGAGGACCCCGACGCGATCCTGGCGACCAACACCTCCTCCCTCCCCATCGCCCGGCTCGCCGCCGCCACCCGCCGCCCCGCCCAGGTCCTGGGCATGCACTTCTTCAACCCCGTCGCCGTCCTGCCGCTCGTCGAACTCATCGACTCCGTCCTCACCGCCCCCGCGGTCAGCGCGCGCGCCGAGACCTTCGTCCGCGACGTCCTGGGCAAGAAACCCGTCACCTCCCCGGACCGGGCCGGCTTCCTCGTCAACGCCCTCCTCTTCCCCTACCTGCTCAGCGCCGTCCGCATGCTCGAATCCGGCCTCGCCGACGCCGACACCATCGACCAGGCCATGACCCAGGGCTGCTCCCACCCCATGGGACCGCTGCGCCTGGCCGACCTGATCGGCCTGGACACCACCGTCTCCATCGCCCGGGCCATGTACGAGGAGTACAAGGAACCCCTCCACGCCCCGCCGCCCCTGCTGCTGCGCATGGTCGAGAGCGGCCTGCTGGGAAAGAAGTCCGGCCGCGGCTTCCACACCTACCCGTGACCCCCGCCACCGCCCGCCGCCGCCCGCCGCCGCCCGCCGCCGCCCGCCGGAGCCCGGCGGAACGGGGCGAACAACGGGGCGAGCAACGGGGCGAGCAACGGGGCGAGGAAGGGGGCCGACCGGAGTGCATCCGGTCGGCCCCCTTCCTGGACGCCACCGCCCGCCGGCACCGGCACCGGCACAGGGCCTCACCCCGAGCGGGGGAGTGCCCCACGGCAGCCGGGACGTCGTTTCCCGCCCGCGACCCGGGGCCGTGATCCCGGCAGGAGGCCACGAGCCCCCAGGGCGGTCACTGCTGCGGGACCTCCACCCCGGCCGCCCGCAGGTTCGCCTCCAGCAGCTCGGTCAGCCGCACCGCCGCCGGCGCCTGGTCCTGGCGGTGATGGTTGATCAGCCCGTACCGGGCGGCGGCGTCCGGCCTGGCCCGGAACGCCGCCGGCATCGACAGCTGCTCAGGGTGGGCCAGCACCTTGGCGGCCAGCGCTGACGCCAGCTCGTCCAGCCGGGGATCGTCCGGATCCCACGCCTCGGCGTCCTGGCAGCGCCTGACCAGCTCGACGTACTGCGGATCGGCGAGCTGGTGCTCCAGATGCCGCAGGAAACTCTCGAACACCTCCGGCACCAGAGCCCGCGCCAGCACCAGGGCCTCCTGCTGGATCGCCACGTACGCGGCACCGACACCCAGCTCGGCGAGCCGGTCCAGCACCGCGCAGGCCCGCTCGGGCAGCAGCAGCCGGTCACCGGACGCCAGCCGGTGCAGCACCGCACGCCGCGCGATCAGCTCCTCGATCCGCTCGGTGAGGCGCCGCTCGACATCCTCCAGCGCCGCCGCGAACCGCTGCGGATCCCCGTCGAGGAGCTCGGTGATCTCGGCGAGCGGCACACCCGCGCCGGCCAGCGTGCGGACCTGGACCAGCCGCAGCATCTGCGCCGACCCGTACCGCCGGTACCCCGAACCGTCCCGTCCGGGTTCCTCGACCAGACCGAGCCGGTGGTAGTGGCGCACCGTCTTGACCGTCACCCCGGCGAACGCGGCCGCCTGGCCGATCGTGAGCCCGTACACCATGAGTTCAGCGCGCCCCGCCGTCGAGGGCGGCCGCCGTCTCGCGGACCGCCGCGGCCACCGCCCGGAAGTCCTTGCGCAGAATGTGCGAGTGGTTGCTCGCGACCTTCGCACTCACCCGGATGTCCGGGTTGCGGGCGAGGACCGGGTCCAGCGAGGCCCGCATCTCCTCCATCTCCTTCTCCTCCCCTCCCAGGCTCGCGCCGGTGGCGAGGACGAAACGCACCGGGCACGCCACCCGGTCCAGCACCGGGCCGATGGCGGCGGTGATCTCGTTGGCCTCGATGTTGACGTCGGCATGCCGGTCGGCACTCATTCGCGCGGCCAGCCCGAAGGGACGCACCAGCGGCAGCAGCGGCCGCATCCGGCGGAACAGGCTCCGGATCCGCGCCCGGCCCGCCTCACCGGTCAGACCGTAGGGGACGGCGCCGTCCACGCACACGACGCCCAGGGCGCGGCCGGGGTTGCGCTCGGCCCAGTGCACGGCCAGTGCGGCGCCGTAGGACCAGCCGACCAGCAGCGGCCGGGTGACGCCCCTCGCGCCGAGGACGGCGTCGACGTCGCGCAGGGCCGCCTCGAAGGAGTAGTCCGCCGACCGGCGCGAGCGGCCGCGGGCGCGGCCGTCGAAGGTGATGTGCCGCCAGCCGGCGCCGAGTTCGGCGACGACGGGACGCCAGGTCCGGCTGCCGGCGTAGGCGCCGTTGAGATAGACGACGGCCCGGCCGGGGCCGCGGGTGTCGGTGACGGCCAGCGCCGTGTCGTCGACGGGGACCATGCCGGACCAGGGTGCTGTGGGGGAAGTGGTCATGCCATCAGCGTTCACCCTGACCCCGGGTCAGGGTCAACCAGCCACATCGAGCCACCCCGCTCGGAAGCCGAACCCGTCGGACCGCTGTGCCGGCGTGTCCGTGCGGGGTGCGTCAGCGGGCGGCGGCCGCCTTGGCGAGCAGCCCCTCACTGATGGTCGCCGCGATCTCACCGAGGTGGTCGGCGAGATAGAAGTGACCGCCGGAGAACACCTTCAGCGCGAAGTCGCCCCGGGTGTGCTCCCGCCACGTCACAGCCTCCTCGACACTCACCATCGGGTCGCTGTCCCCGACCAGGACCGTCACCGGGGCCGCGAGCGGCTCACCCTCCCGCCACCGGTAGCCGCCAAGAGCCCGGTAGTCGGCCCGCAGCCCCGGCAGCACCATCTCCATGACCTCGGCATTGTCGAGCATGCTCTGATCGGTACCGCCCAGCCGGCGCACCTCGGCCAGCACGTCGGCGTCGTCGAAGAACTGGTAGTGCTCACTGGTCCGCGGACCCGGCGCACCCCGCCCGGACAGGAACAGCCGCTGCGCAGCGGGCAGTTCACGCGCGGCGAGCAGCCGGGCCGTCTCGAACGCGACGAGCGAGCCCATGCTGTGACCGAACAGGGCGTACGGCCGCGAGGGATCCTTCACCAGCTCCTCGGCCAGATGCCCGGCCACCGCCTCGACGAGCGCGCCGATCGAGGTGAACGGCGTCTCGCGGTAGCGGTCCTGGCGCCCCGGATACTGCACGGACACCACGTCGAGGTCCGCGGACAGGGTCCGCGCCAGCGGCAGATACGCCGTCGCGGAACCCCCGGCGTGCGGGAAGCACACGAGCCGCGGCCCGTCGCCCGGAGCGGTGAAGCGTCGGAACCAGGTGGTGTCCACTGTCGGTGTCTCCTTCGTCTGGAGCCGGCCGGTCACCCCGGCCGGGAACGAACCGTCAACCGCCCGGCCCGGCACGGCAGATCAAGCACGGCAGATCGAGCACGTCATGTCAGGCACGTCATACGGGCACAGCGGATCGGGTACGCAGATGGGGCACGGCGGACCGGGCACACGCTGCGCACGCTCGGCGCCGCGCATCATCCGCACCCGCCCCGCACCCGCCCCGCACCCGCGTACCCGCCCCTCCTGGGCAGCCACGCCCGCGGCAGGGCGGCCGTGTGCGTCCGGCCCGTGGCGGACCGGCCCGCCGACGCTCCCGGGGGGTTGGGGCGCCGGCGGGCGGTCCGAGCTCCGGACGTCTCACGCCAGGCCGCATCGGAGCTCACGAGCCCGAGCATGCCGACCCGCCCTCGACGACCGCTCGCAGCCCGGTGGAGAAACGGCACAGGCCCACCACCACGGTGGAGACGGTCCACGGCAGACCGTGCACCCTGGCGAGAGCCCTCACCTGCACGACGGCTACAGCCAAGGGCAGACCTTCGCACGGTGGGGCCTGCCCGGCACCGCACCGCATCGCCCGGTATTCCAACCGCCCTCGAGCGCCGCAGCGCACGCTGGGCGGCGGTTCACCACGACGGCCAAAGGGGGACACCCATGCCCGCAGAGCCCATGACCGCCCTGGACGACACACCGGGGCAGCGGCGCGGCACGGTCGCCGAACTCCAGGCCCTGCGGCAGACCATGCGCGACGGACCCGGAACAAGCGCCACCGACGCCCAGCACGCCAAGGGCAAACTCACCGCCCGCGAACGCCTCGCGCTCCTCTTCGACGACGGCCGCTTCACCGAGGTCGAAGGACTGCGCCGGCACCGCGCGAGCGGCTTCGGCCTGGAGGACCGCCGCCCCCACACCGACGGCGTGGTCACCGGCTGGGGCCGCGTGTACGGGCGCACCGTCTTCGCCTACGCCCACGACTTCCGCATCTTCGCCGGCTCCCTCGGCGAGGCCCACGCCGAGAAGATCCACAAGATCATGGACATGGCCGCCACCGCGGGCGCCCCGATCGTGGGCCTGTGCGACGGCGCCGGAGCCCGCATCCAGGAAGGCGTGACCGCGCTGGCCGGATACGGCGGCATCTTCCAGCGCAACGTCCGCAACTCCGGCGTCATCCCGCAGATCAGCGTCATGATGGGCCCCTGTGCGGGCGGCGCCGCCTACTCCCCGGCCCTGACCGACTTCGTCTTCATGGTGCGCGGCACGGCCCAGATGTTCATCACCGGCCCCGACGTCGTCAAGAGTGTCACCGGCGAACAGGTCAGCCACGAGGAACTGGGCGGCGCCGACGCCCACGCCACCCTCTCCGGCGTCGCCTCCTTCACCTACGACGACGAGGACGACTGCCTCACCGACGTCCGGTACCTGCTGTCCCTGCTGCCCGCCAACAACCGTGAACACCCGCCGTCCGAACCCTGCGCCGACGACCCCGGCCGCCGCACCCCGGCCCTGCGCGGCCTGGTGCCCGCCGACACCACCCGCGCCTACGACATGCGCCACGTCATCGCCGAAGTCGTCGACGACGGCGACTACTTCGAGGTGCACGAACGATGGGCGCCCAACGTGCTGTGCGCGCTGGCCCGCCTGGACGGCCACGTGGTCGGCATCGTCGCCAACCAGCCCGCCCACCTCGCCGGCGCCCTCGACATCGAGGGCAGCGAGAAGGCGGCCCGCTTCGTCCAGATGTGCGACTCCTTCAACATCCCCCTCGTCACCCTCGTCGACGTCCCCGGCTTCCTGCCCGGCGTCGGCCAGGAACACCACGGGATCATCCGCCACGGCGCGAAACTCCTCTACGCCTACTGCAACGCCACCGTCCCCCGTATCCAGCTCGTCCTGCGCAAGGCCTACGGCGGCGCCTACATCGTCATGGACTCCCGCTCCATCGGCTCCGACCTCTCCCTGGCCTGGCCCGGCAACGAGATCGCCGTCATGGGAGCGGAGGCCGCGGCCGGCGTCATCTTCCGCCGCGACATCGCTGCCGCCGACGACCCCGAGGCCGCCCGCATCCAGCACATCAAGGAATACCGGGACCAGCTCATGCACCCCTACTACGCCGCCGAACGCGGCCTGGTCGACGACGTCATCGATCCCGCCGAGACCCGCATCCGCCTGATCGACGCCCTCGCCGTCCTGCGCACCAAGCACGTCTCCCAGCCCTCCCGCAAACACGGCAACCAGCCCCAGTGACCCACCCGCCCCCTCTCCTCCCCACCGAACAGTCCCGGCAGGGCGATGCACGTCTGGACGACGGCCCGAGCGCCCCTCCACCGGCGCTCCCTAGCCTCGACGAAGACGTACGACCCTGCACCGCATCCCGTGTCCGCCGACGTGCCCGCACCCGCCGGACCAGCACCGACAGGAGCCGACACACGTATGTCCGTGCACACCACCGCCCCCGCCACGACAGGGGTGTACGACAAGGAAGTCCGGCGCCTGGACCGGGTCGTCATCCGCTTCGCGGGGGACTCGGGTGACGGGATGCAGCTCACCGGTGACCGTTTCACTGCGGAGACGGCCTCGTTCGGCAACGACCTCTCGACGCTGCCGAACTTCCCGGCCGAGATCCGCGCGCCCGCAGGAACCCTGCCGGGCGTTTCTTCTTTTCAACTGCACTTCGCCGACCATGACATCCTCACGCCGGGTGACGCGCCGAATGTGTTGGTGGCGATGAATCCGGCGGCGTTGAAGGCGAACATGGCCGATGTGCCGCGGGGTGCGGAGATCATCGTGAACACGGATGAGTTCACGAAGCGGGCGATGCAGAAGGTCGGATACGCGACCAGTCCGCTGGAGGACGGTTCCCTCGACGGATACAGCGTGCACCCCGTTCCGTTGACGACGATGACGGTGGAGGCGTTGAAGGAGTTCGACCTCTCGCGCAAGGAGGCCGAGCGGAGCAAGAACATGTTCGCGCTGGGGTTGTTGTCGTGGATGTACAACCGGCCGACGGAGGGGACGGAGAGGTTCCTGGCCACGAAGTTCGCGAAGAAGCCGCAGATCGCGGCGGCGAACCTGGCGGCTTTTCGGGCGGGTTGGAATTTCGGGGAGACGACGGAGGATTTCGCGGTCTCCTATGAGGTGGCTCCGGCGGCGCAGACGTTCCCGACGGGTACGTACCGCAACATCTCGGGGAATCTGGCGCTGTCGTACGGTCTGATCGCGGCGTCGCGGCAGGCGGATCTGCCCCTGTATCTGGGGTCGTATCCGATCACTCCGGCCTCCGACATCCTGCATGAGCTGAGCCGGCACAAGAACTTCGGCGTGCGCACGTTCCAGGCGGAGGACGAGATCGCGGGGATCGGGGCGGCGCTGGGCGCCGCGTTCGGCGGTTCCCTCGCGGTGACGACGACCTCGGGTCCGGGTGTCGCCTTGAAGTCGGAGACGATCGGTCTGGCGGTGAGTCTCGAACTGCCGCTGCTGGTCATCGACATCCAGCGCGGCGGACCCTCGACGGGTCTGCCGACCAAGACGGAGCAGGCCGACCTGTTGCAGGCGATGTACGGCCGCAACGGCGAAGCCCCGGTCCCCATCGTCGCCCCGCGCACCCCCGCGGACTGCTTCGACGCGGCCATCGAGGCGGCCCGGATCGCCGTCACCTACCGCACCCCGGTCTTCCTCCTCTCCGACGGCTACCTCGCCAACGGCAGCGAACCCTGGCGCGTCCCCGAGAGCGACGAACTCCCCGATCTGCGCGTCCAGTTCGCCCAGCACCCCAACCACACCCTGGACGACGGCACGGAAGTCTTCTGGCCCTACAAGCGGGACCCGCAGACCCTCGCGCGCCCGTGGGCCGTCCCCGGAACGCCGGGCCTCGAGCACCGGATCGGCGGGATCGAGAAGCAGGACGGCAGCGGGAACATCTCCTACGACCCCGCCAACCACGAGTTCATGGTCCGCACCCGCCAGGCCAAGATCGACGGCATCGACGTCCCCGACCTCGATGTCGACGACCCCACCGGCGAAGCGACCACCCTCGTCCTGGGCTGGGGCTCGACGTACGGGCCCGTCACCGCCGCCGTGCGCAGGCTCCGCGCGGCCGGTGAGCACATCGCGCAGGCCCATCTGCGCCACCTCAACCCCTTCCCCCGCAACCTCGGCGACATCCTCGGTTCCTACGACCGAGTGGTGATCCCCGAGATGAACCTCGGCCAGCTCGCCACCCTGATCCGGGCCAAGTACCTGGTGGACGCCCGCTCGTACAACCAGGTCAACGGCATGCCGTTCAAGGCTGAGCAGCTCGCCACCGCGCTGAAGGAGGCCATCGATGCCCGCTGAGGCCCTGACCCTCATCCCCAGGCCCGAAGTACCGCTGACCGCGAAGGACTTCAAGTCCGATCAGGAAGTGCGCTGGTGCCCGGGTTGCGGTGACTACGCGGTCCTCGCGGCTGTGCAGGGGTTCATGCCGGAGCTGGGGCTGGCGAAGGAGAACATCGTCTTCGTCTCCGGGATCGGCTGTTCCTCGCGTTTCCCGTACTACATGAACACCTACGGGATGCACTCGATCCATGGCCGGGCCCCGGCGATCGCGACCGGACTGGCGTCCTCGCGGCGGGACTTGAGCGTGTGGGTCGTCACGGGTGACGGTGACGCGCTCTCCATCGGCGGCAATCACCTCATCCATGCTCTGCGCCGCAACGTGAATCTGAAGATCCTGTTGTTCAACAACCGGATCTACGGGCTGACCAAGGGGCAGTACTCGCCGACCTCGGAGGTCGGGAAGATCACCAAGTCGACGCCGATGGGGTCGCTGGACGCGCCGTTCAACCCGGTGTCGCTGGCGATCGGCGCGGAGGCCTCGTTCGTGGCCCGCACGGTCGATTCCGACCGCAAGCACCTGACCGAGGTACTGCGGCAGGCCGCGGCCCATCCGGGCACGGCGCTGGTGGAGATCTACCAGAACTGCAACATCTTCAACGACGGTGCCTTCGAGGTCCTCAAGGACAAGCAGCAGGCCGAGGAAGCCGTCATCCGCCTCGAACACGGCCGGCCCATCACCTTCGGCACCGACCAGTCCAAGGGCGTCGTCCGCGACCCCGCCACCGGAGACCTGGTCGTGGTCCCGGTGACGGACGAGACCCGCCACCGGATCCTGGTCCACGACGCCCACACCGCGTCCCCGACCACAGCGTTCGCCCTGTCGCGCCTCGCCGACCCCGACACCCTGCACCACACCCCCATCGGGGTCTTCCGCAGCGTCGAACGCCCCGTCTACGACACGCAGATGACCGACCAACTGGACGCGGCCATCGAGCAGAACGGCAAGGGAGACCTCGGCGCACTGCTGGCCGGAGGAGACACCTGGACCGTCGTCGGCTGACCCCGGCTCCCGTCGCGAGGCGGCACCGAGAAACGGGATGGCATGGAGCACACCACAACAGGCGCGCCACGACCGCCCACCGAGCCGGCGTACGGTCCGCGGGCTCTCGAGCCCTTCAACCCGGCCCGCCGGACGGGGGAGCGGGGCGGCCGGGGCCCGGGAGAGGCGGGCCGGTTGCTCGGGTTCGGGACGGCGGATCAGCGGCTCGGGTTCGGGGAGGCGGATCAGTGGCTCGGCGAGCCGGCCGCGCACCCACCGACCCGTGTCGTGCATCCGCCGGACCCGGACCCGGACCCGGACCGTGCGCCCACCTTGGGGCCGTACACCGCTTCCGGCACCGCGGCCGAGTCCAACGCCCGCTACAGGAGGCTGATCGCGGCCGGCGCGAGGGACCTGTCGGTGGTGTTCGACGTGCCGACCCGTACGGGGTACGACTCCGACGCGCCGGCGGCGCGCGGTGAGGTCGGCCGGGCGGGGGTGGCGATCGACTCGATCGACGACATGCGGGTGCTGTTCGCCGGGATCCCGCTGGACGAGGTCGTCACCTCGATGCGCTGCGGTGCGTGCGCCGCGCCGCTTCTTCTTCTGTACCAGCTGGTCGCCGAGGAGCAGGGAGCGGCGGCGGGCCGGCTGTCCGGCACGTTCCACGACGGCGGGGCGGGGGAGTGCGTGCCTGACGGCGACCGCATCTTCCCGCCGGGCCCGTCCGCGCGGCTGGCCGCGGACCTCGTCCGGTACTGCCGGACCGAGGTTCCGCAGTGGGCCACCGACGCCCGCCGGGTGGTCCGGGAGACCGGCCCCGGCGCGTACGTCGTGCCCCGCACCGGCCCTGTCCCCTTCGACGGGGAGAGGCCCGACGGGTCGGCGCCCGCCGATCCGTCCGCCGCGGTGTGGCAGGGCGAACGCATTGCCAAACTCCGTGCCTGGCGCGAACAACGGGACGTGGACGCCGCACTCACCGCGCTGAAGAAGGCAGCGGCGGGCGACGGCGACGTCCTGCGCCCGATGAGGGAAGCCCTGCGCGCCCGCGCCACCGTCGGCGAGGTGTGCGACGCACTGCGCGAGGTGTGGGGCATCCGCCTCCCGGCGGATGCCCGTTGACGGCCGTGCGGCGGATGACGGCCGGGGGATCTGCGGCGGATGCCCGCCGAGGGCTCTGGCCGCTTCAGTTGCTGCGGGCGGTGATGTCGCCGTAGGCGGTGGTGGCGTGGATGGTCAGGCCTGCGGCGGAGCCTTCGGAGTTGGTCAGGGCGTTGTCGACGCGGCCGTAGCCGGTGCCGGCGTCGAGGGTGGCGGAGACGCCGTGGGCGGCGCCGACGCTGATGTGACCGGCCTCGGTGCGCAGGGTGACGGTGCCGTGCACCGCTTCGGTGACGGTCAGGTCGCCCTTCTGCGTGCTGATCTCGGCGGAGCCGCCCAGGCGGTTCACGGTGATGTCACCGGCTGCGAGGGTGAGGCGGGCGCCCGCGGTCTCGTCGAGGGTGATGGTGCCCTGGGCGGATTCGAGGGCGACGTCGCCGAGGCGGCCGGTGCCGCTGATCTCGGCGGCGGCGGTCCTCGCCTCGACGCGGGAGCCGGCGGGGAGCTGGACGGTGACCTCCACGGCCCCGGAACCGGCGCCCAGGAGACGGCTGTTGGCCTCCGGGGTCGCCACGCGCAGGACGCCGTCGGCGTAGGTGACGGTGACCTGCTCCGCCGCCTTCACGTCCGCGCCCTTGGAGGCGTCGGCGGGCACGACCTCGACGCTGGTGGCGTCGCGGTCCGCGGCGACCAGGCGGATACGTCCGGCCGGGATGTCGAGAACGGCGGAGATCGGGGCGGGGGAGTCGAACTTCTGCATGGTGCTCTCCTTCTCCTGCATCGCGTGCCCCAGCGGCCCGCGGTTTCTGCTGATGGAAAAGCTACGTTGCATTCACGGATCGAGCAACAGTGTCGTTGCGCAAGAACACTATAAGTACAGGTAGATGGGCTGAATTTGTTGCAATGGTCTCGCGTCTAACGCAACACGCCTGCCTCTGAGTGTTGCAATGAATTGGAGGTGAACGCTATAGTCCGAGACATCACGCGCCATGCACGACGAAGGAGACCCCGATGCCGGGAGGCAGGCTCACCCAGCAGGAACGCCAGCAGATCGCGCTGGGACTGGCCGACGGCCTCGCCTACGCCGAGATCGCCCGAAGCCTGGACCGCCCCACCTCCACCATCACGCGCGAGGTGATGCGCAACGGCGGCCCCACCTCCTACCGCGCCGACCTCGCCCACCGGGCCACCGAACACCGCGCCCACCGCCGCAAGCAGGCCACCCCCCGCGACACCAGGGCGCCCCAGCCCCAGGGCCGCCACGAGCAGGCCGTGCGCGAGTACGAGGAGGTGCTCACCACCGTCTTCATGGCCTCGGGCGCGCCCACGATGATGGCCCGGGTGATGGCCTGCCTCACCCTCACCGACTCCGGCAGCCTCACCGCCGCCGAACTCGTCCAGCGTCTCCAGGTCAGCCCGGCGTCCATCTCCAAGGCCATCGCGTTCCTGGAGAGCCAGGGCCTGGTCCGCAGGGAGCGCGACGAACGCCGCCGCGAGCGCTACGTCGTCGACGACGACGTCTGGTACCAGTCCATGATGGCCAGCGCCCGCTCCACCGCCCAGATCGTCGAGACCGCACGGCAGGGCGTCGGCGTCCTGGGCCCCGGCACCCCGGCCGGCAACCGCCTGGAGAACGTCGCCCGCTTCCTCGACTACGTCTCGGAAAGCCTCGCCCGCGCCGCGGAACAGGCCCGCGAAGTCCTCTACACCAAGCCCGAGACGACACCGGACGAAACCGACTGAGCCACGCCCCGGCCGCAGGGACCCGCCTGCCGCGCCGGATCGACGCGCATCCGGCGCACAGGGTTCCACCGGAACACCGGTGGAGGCATGGCCCAGGAAGTACCGGAATCCCTTGTCCCGTATGGCGATTGAGGTGAGGATCCGGGACGTGACTGACGCCGACGCCGACCGAGCCGGGTCCCCGAGACCCGGCGGCTCCGTTCCACCCGCCGGCCCCCGCCCCGGCGCCGGTACCCTCCTCTCGGATCCGAGCGCCCCGCACCCGACGGGCCCGCGTCCGGCGCCGCGCACGGCCACCACACCGACAGCGGAGCCGTCCCCGCTCCGGCCGCACCCCACCGCTCCGCCGCACCCTCACGTCGGCGAGGGCCCGTGCGATGTACCCGGCGCGTCCGTTGCCTCCGTCGCGTCCGGCGGGCCCGGCCCGTCCGGCCAGCCCCCGTCACGGCCCGCGCAGCCCGCGCACCGGGACACGAACGTACTGCGCTGGCTCACCGCCTACTTCGCGTCGATCGTGGGCGACAGCGTCTACTTCCTCGCTCTGGGCTGGGCGGCCGCGCAGTTCGCCGGTCCCGCGCAGGTCGGCTTGGTGCTGGCGGTGGGGGCCGTCCCCAGGGCGCTGCTGATGCTCCTGGGCGGTGTGGTGGCCGACCGGTTCGATCCGCGCAAGGTCGTCATCGGCTCCGACGCCCTGCGCGCCGCGGTGATCCTCGCGCTCGCCGCCCTGCTGTGGCTCAGCACGCCCAAGATCTGGCTGCTGGTGCTGGTGGCGCTGCTCTTCGGGGTGGTGGACGCCCTGTTCATGCCGGCGGTGGGTGCGCTGCCACCGCGGCTCACCGCCCCCGACGAGGTCGTCCGCCTCGTCGGTATGCGGCAGTTGGCGATCCGGATCGGGAAGGCGGTGGGGCCGCCCCTGGCCGGATTCGCCCTCGCCCACCACGGCGAGGCTGCCTTCGCGATGGCCGGGGTGCTGTTCGCGTTCTCCCTCGTCCTCCTTGCCGGCGTGCGCATCGCGCCGCTGCCGCCGGACCCGGGCGCGGGTGAACCCGGCACCCCTTGGCAGGACCTGGCCGACGGGCTGCGCTACATCCGCCGCCACCGCCTGGTAGGCCCCCTCGTCCTCGCCACCGCGCTGAGCGAGATCGGGTTCATGGCACCGCTCCAGGTCGGCGTGTTCCTCCTGGCGGGGGAGCGGGGCTTCGGGGCGTCCTCGATCGGCTGGATCCTCGGCGCGTTCGCGGTCGGGGCCGGGCTGGGAGCCGTGGGCCTGTCCCTCATGGGACGGATCCGGCGCGCCGGAACGGCCCAGCTCTGCACGCTCGTTGTGGCCTCCGCGGCGATCGGCGCCATCGGCCTGCTGCCGACGGTGGCCGGCGCGGCGGCGGTCGCCGGCTTCGCGGGGCTGGTGGGCGGCGTGTGCGGGGGCCTGTCCATCGCCCTGATCCAGCACAACACGGCCGCCTCCTACCAGGGCCGCGTCGCCGGCGTCCTGGCCCTGTCCCACGTCGGACTCGCCCCGCTCGTCTTCCCCCTCTTCGGCCTTGCCGCCGGCGCGGTCGGGGTGACACCGATGTTCCTCATCGGCGCGGGCATCAGCGCGAGCGCCGCCGTCGTGGGCCTCCTCTCGCCCGACGTACGCCGGGCCGAACTCACCATGCGGCCCGCCCCGCAGCCGGGGCCGCGCACCCCGGCGCCCGCCCCACGGCCCGACACGGACCCCGGGCCCCGCCGGACCCGCTAGGCCCGCGCGAGCGCCCGCTCGAACAGCACCGGGTCGTGGGCGTTGACGATGAGCAGATCGGGCTCCCCGCGCTCGTACAGCTCGGCGAGCCGCGCATGGTTGTCGCGCACCTGCTTGATGTCGTACGCGATGAAGGACTCCATGCCGCTGAGCGTGCGCGGGACGGGGACACGCCGGTCCAGGACGCCCCGATGGTAGAAGGCGTCCCCGGCGTGGAGCAGCCACCCGCTGTCCGACTCGACGGCGACCGCGGCGTGCCCCCGGCTGTGCCCGGGCAGGGCGATCAGCACGATCCCGGGGGCGATCGCGTCGAGTTCACGCGCCGCCGCGAAGCCGCGCCACCGTTCCCCGTCGGGACGGTGCTCGACGAGCTTCACGCCGTGCTCCCACTGCGGGCGCCGGTAGCGCATCCGTTCGCGCCAGGTGGGGGAGTGGACGGACCCGCGGGCCTCGTCGGCGGTGAGGTGGACCTGCGCGTCGGGGAAGTCGGCCAGCCCCCCGATGTGATCGCAGTCGAAATGCGTGAGCACGATGTGGCGGACGTCCCCCCTGCTGAACCCGAGCCGCTCGATCTGGCGTACGGCCGTCTCCTCGACGTCGAAAACGGGCCGTACGAAACGCCGGGACGGCCCGATGCGGCGCCCGGGATCGGCGATGTCGTCGAGCCCGTAACCGGAGTCGACGAGGACCAGGCCGCCGGCGGTCTCCACGAGCAGCACGTGACACACCAGACGCGCGCCGGGCGGATGCATGGTGCCGCAGTTCAGATGATGGACTTTCACAAACGGGATTCCTTGTCGTGTGGGGAGGCGGGCAGGCCCGAGCCCTCCTCCCGTCGGAGCATCTCGCCGCAGCGGCCCGAAGCCGAACGGTCCATGATCGGAGGCTAACCGCCCTCCGTATAGGGATAGTTGAGCGATGGACGAGGAAAGCCGGACCGCACGCCGGCGCATCTTCGGCGACAGAGGAACACCACCGGCCTGATCAACACCGCTCCTACCCGGCCGACTTGGACTCACGCCGGACACCCGCGCCCGGCACGCGCGCTTCGGCCACGCGCGTCGGACATCGTCGCCCGGCGCTGGCGGTCCACCCCCGGCGCAGTCCACCAGCAGAGACCACGAGCGGAGACCACCGGCACAGACCGCCCGGCACATCGAACGGGCGTGCCCGGGGCTGCTGTTGGGGCCGAGCGGGACTCGACCACGCTTCGAGCGCGTTCCGGCAGGCTGCCGCAGTGCCCAGGTGCGTGCCGGACGGGGCCGGTGGAGGGTGGGCGCGCCTCGGCCAGGGGGTGCGTGGGGACCGTGTTCCGCCGTGCCGCGAGGCCCGCTGGGGGAACGCTGGGGAATCGCTGGAGGCGCGCTCGAGGGCTGTCCCGGGAGTGGCGGAGAAGCACCGCCAGCGTAAGTAAACCGCCACTGCGGTTTGTTACCCTGCGCGGGTCTTGGTGCCATCCGATCCCGACGGGAGCCCCCCACCATGGCGACGTTGCTCTACAGACTGGGCCGATTCGCGTTCCGCAGGCGAGGCCTGACGGTACTGCTGTGGCTGCTCGTTCTCTTCGGCGCGGGATTCGCGGCCTCCTCGGCACCCGCGCCCCCCGCCGACACCTTCTCCATGCCCGGTACCGAGTCGCAGAAGGCCTTCGACCTGCTGGAGGAGAAGTTCCCGGCCGCCGGCGCCGAGGGCGCCAGTGCCCGGGTCGTCGTCCGCGCCCCCAAGGGGGAGCGGATCACCACGGCCGAGAACAAGAAGGCCGTGGCCGCTCTCGTCGGCGACCTCGGCGACAACCCGGGCGTCATCCGGGTCACCGACCCGTTCACGGCCGGCGCGGTCAGCAAGGACGGCACCACCGCCTACGCGGTGGCCACCTACAAGGCCAGTGCCACCGAACTCACCGACGCCCAGCACGACGCGCTCGACAAGAGCCTTCGCACGGGCCGCGGCACGGGCCTGACCGTGGAGGCCGGCGGCGACGCGGTCAAGGTCGACACCGCCATGAGCGGCGTCGGCGAGAAGATCGGCGTCCTGATCTCCGCCCTCGTCCTGCTGATGACCTTCGGCTCCCTGATCGCCGCGGGCATGCCGCTGCTGACCGCCGTCATCGGCGTCGGCATCGGCATCAGCGCCATCACCGCCCTGGGCAGCACACTCGGCCTGTCCGCGACCACCTCCAACCTGGCGATGATGCTCGGCCTGGCCGTCGGCATCGACTACGCGCTGTTCGTCGTCTCCCGCTACCGCTCGGAGAAACTGGAGGGCCACGACCGCCAGGAGGCCGCCGGACGGGCGGTCGGCACCGCGGGCTCCGCCGTCGTCTTCGCCGGACTCACCGTCATCGTCGCGCTCGCCGGCCTGAGCGTGGTGAACATCCCCGTCCTGACCAAGATGGGCCTGGCCGCCGCCGGCACCGTCGCCGTCGCCGTCCTCATCGCCATCACCCTGGTCCCCGCCCTCCTCGGCTTCGCTCCCATCCGCGTCCTGCGCCGCCGCGACCGTGCCGCGTTCCGCACCAAGCCCCTCTCCGCCCGCCGCCGGCGCAAGGCCGCCAAGCAGGCGGCCAAACAGGCCAGACGCCACCCCAACCTCGGCGCACGCTGGGCCGGTTACGTCCTGCGCCACCCGGTCGCCGTCCTGCTGGTCGGCGTCGTGGGCCTGGGCGCGCTGGCCGTGCCCGCCGCGAGCCTGCGCCTGGGCCTGCCCGGCGAGGGCACGATGGCCACCGCCACCACCCAGCGCAAGGCCTACGACATGCTCTCGGCGTCCTTCGGCGACGGCTTCAACGGCCCGCTGACGGCCACCGTCGAAGGCCCCGGGGCCGCGGCCGCCGCGAAGAAAGTGGCCCAGCGCTTCGCCGCACAGGACGGCGTCGCCTCCGTCACCCCGCCGACGCTCAACCCGGCAGGCGACACCGCCCTGTTCAACGTCATCCCCACCAGCGGCCCGGGCAAGGCCGCCACCGAGGACCTGGTCCGCTCCCTGCGCCAGAGCGCCGGCAGCCTGGAGAACGCCACCGGCTCCGAAATCCTGATCACCGGTCAGACGGCCCTGATCATCGACTTCTCCCACACCCTGGACAAGGCGCTGCTGCCCTACCTCGCCCTCGTCGTGGGCCTGGCCTTCCTGCTCCTGATGGTGGTCTTCCGCTCCGTCCTGGTCCCCTTCAAGGCGGCCCTGGGGTTCCTGCTCTCGGTCGGCGCGGCGCTCGGCTCCGTCGTCGCGGTCTTCCAGCAGGGCCACCTCGCCGGCCTCTTCGGCATCGACCAGCCCGGCCCCATCGTGAGCACCATGCCCATCCTCATGATCGGCGTGGTCTTCGGACTCGCCATGGACTACGAGGTGTTCCTCGTCAGCCGCATGCGCGAGGCCTACACCCACGGCGCCACCCCCGCCGAGGCCGTCGTCACCGGCTTCCGCTACGGCGGCCGCGTCGTCTCGGCCGCCGCCATCATCATGATCAGCGTCTTCTCCGGCTTCATCGCCGAGGACAACGACCTCGTCAAGATGATGGGCTTCGCGCTGGCCTCCGCCGTGCTCTTCGACGCCTTCGTCGTCCGCATGGCGATCATCCCCGCCCTGTTCGCCCTCCTGGGCGCCAAGGCATGGTGGCTGCCCAAGTGGCTCGACCGGCTGCTGCCCAACCTGGACGTCGAAGGCGCGCAGCTCGGCCACGACCCCGCCGGCCCCCCGCTGTCCTCCCGCCGCCCGAAGCGCGAGCGCGAACTGATCCGCTGAGCCACAGCCCTCCGGCACCAGGCCGGTACGAGGGCTTGGCCGGGCAACGCCACGACGCCACCGGCCGCCGGCCGGTGGCGTCGTGGCCGCTACCGACACCGCCCCGCTGCCGCCCTACGCCCACGGATAGCGTTCACCTCCAATCATTGCAACAACGTGCGCAGGAAGGCGTTGCGTTATGCGCGAGACCGTTGCAACAACTTTCGCGCATCAACCAGCGCTTACCGCAAGCTTGCGCAATAACGGTGTTGTCAGAACCGTGAATGCAACGTAGCGTTTCTGTCATCGGAAAGCGCGGGCGCCGTTGGGGCGCGCGATGCAGGAGAAGGAGAGCACGATGCAGAAGTTCGACAGCCCCGCCCCCGTCTCGGCCGTCATCGACATTCCCGCGGGCCGGATCCAGGTCATCGCCGCCGACCGGTCGGACACCACGGTCGAGGTGCTGCCGGCGAACGCCTCCAAGAGCCGCGACGTGAAGGCGGCGGAGCAGGTCACCGTCACCTACGCCGACGGCGTCCTGCGCATCGAGGCCGCACCGGCCAAGAACCGCATCCTCGGCGGCGACTCCGGATCGGTCGAACTCACCGTCCACCTCCCCGTCGGCTCCCGCATCGAAGCCAAGACCGCAGCCGCCGACTTCCGCGCAGCGGGCCGCCTCGGCGACGTCACCTACGAAGGCGCCCAGGGCGCCCTCGAACTCGACGAGACCGCCAGCGCCCACCTGAGCCTCATGGCAGGCGACATCACCGTCGGCCGCCTCGGCGGACCCGCCGACATCAGCACCCAAAAGGGCGACCTCACCGTCACCGAAGCCACCGACGGCACCCTCACCCTGAACACCCAGTCCGGCGACATCACCGTCGGCGCCGCCCACGGCATCTCCGCCACCCTCGACGCCGCCACCACCTACGGCCGGATCAACAACGCCCTGAAGAACACCGACGGCACCCCTGGCCTCACCATCCGCGCCACCACCACCCAGGGCAACATCACCGCCACCAGCAACTGACCCCCCGACACCCCACCCACGACACCCGACATCCGACCCACGACACCATCACCACACGCAGCCTCAAAGGAGTACCCCTCATGACCAACCTGGCCATCGCGGCGCACGGGTTGCGCAAGTCCTTCGGTGACAAGGTCGTGCTCGACGGCGTCGACCTGACGGTCCCCGAGGGCACCGTCTTCTCTCTGCTGGGTCCGAACGGTGCCGGCAAGACGACGGCCGTGAAGATCCTCTCGACGCTCATCACCCCGGACACGGGTTCGGGCCAGATTCAGGTGGGCGGCCACGACCTGGCCACGCAGGCGCAGGCGGCTCGCGCGGTGATCGGGGTGACGGGCCAGTTCTCGGCGGTGGACGGTCTGATCACCGGCGAGGAGAACATGCTCCTCATGGCCGACCTGCACCACCTGTCCAAGGCGGAGGGCCGGCGCACGACGGCCGAACTCCTGGAGCGCTTCGACCTGGTGGAGGCGGCGAAGAAGCCCGCCTCGACCTACTCGGGCGGGATGAAGCGACGCCTGGACATCGCGATGACCCTCGTCGGGGCCCCGCGGATCATCTTCCTCGACGAGCCGACCACCGGTCTCGACCCGCGTTCGCGTCACACCATGTGGCAGATCATCCGGGAGCTGGTCACGGGTGGCACCACGGTCTTCCTCACCACGCAGTACCTGGAGGAGGCCGACGAACTCGCCGACCGCATCGCCGTCCTGAACGACGGAAAGATCGCCGCGGAAGGCACCGCCGAAGAACTGAAGCGCCTCATCCCCGGCGGACACATCCGCCTGCGCTTCACCGACCCCACCGCCTACCAGAGGGCCGCGGACGCTCTCACCGAAGCCGCCCGCGACGACGAAGCCCTCGCCCTCCAACTCCCCAGCGACGGCAGCCAACGAGAACTGCGCACCATCCTCGACCGACTCGACACCGCCGGCATCGAAGCCGACGAACTGACCGTCCACACACCCGACCTCGACGACGTCTTCTTCGCCCTCACCGGCAACACCACCCTCCCCACCCAGCCCGCCCCGTCCAAGGAGACCGTCCGATGAGCACCCTCTCCCTCGCCGTACGCGACTCCACCACCATGCTGCGCCGCAACCTCCTCCACGCACGCCGCTACCCCTCCCTCACCCTCAACCTGCTGCTCACCCCCGTGATGCTCCTGCTGCTGTTCGTCTACATCTTCGGCAACACCATGAGCGGCGGCGCGGGCCGCTCCGCCTACATCGCCTACATCGTCCCCGGCATCCTGCTCATGACGATCGGCTCCACCGTCGTCGGCACCGCCGTCTCGGTCGCCACCGACATGAACGAAGGGATCATCGCCCGCTTCCGCACGATGGCCATCCACCGCGGCTCCGTCCTCTTCGGGCATGTCGTCGGAAGCGTCCTGCAGGCGATCCTGAGCGTGATCCTGGTCGGCGCGGTGGGCGTCGCCATGGGCTTCCGCTCGACGGATGCCACCGTCCTGGAATGGCTGGCGGCCTTCGGCCTACTCGCCTTCTTCGCCCTCGCGTTCACCTGGATCGCGGTCGGCATGGGCCTCGGCAGCCCCAATGCGGAGGCGGCCAGCAACAACGCCATGCCGCTGATCCTGCTGCCGCTGATCTCCAGCGCCTTCGTCCCGCTGGACTCGATGCCCGGCTGGTTCCAGCCGATCGCCCACTACCAGCCCTTCACCCCCGCCATCGAGACCCTCCGCGGCCTCCTGCTGGGCACGGAGATCGGCAACAACTGGTGGATCGCCCTGCTCTGGTGCGCAGCCCTGAGCATCCTCGGCTGGCGCTGGTCGCAGGCCCAGTTCAACGCCGACCCCAAGTAGCAGGCAGACAACGCGAACCCGTTCCACCCCAGGGCGGCGCACCCCGACACGGTCGGAGTACGCCGCCCTGCGCATGCGACGGACGCCCGACAACGCACCTCGGAGCGACCCAGGCTCTCCGGCGTAGCGTTCACAGCCAATCCATTGCAATGATCGCAAGAGGATCTGTTGCGTTACAACGGATCCATTGCAACAAAAACAGTGCCTCCACCTGCTAAAACCCTGATCCCGAGCGATAAATACGTTGTCAAATCCATGAATGCAACGTAGCGTTTCCATCATAAGAAACAACGAAGCGGCGGCCACGCAGACCACCGAGAACGAGCTCCGCAGACCAACAGCCAAGAGGAGGCGAACCATGAAGACAACGCAGAGCCGGCAACAGGCCACACCCAGCGCCTACATCGCCTTCGCCCGCTTCACCCTCCTCGGCGGCACCGTAGGACTCGCCTCCAGCCTCACCGTGGCCGCCGTCGCCACACAGATCCCCTGGGGCCTGGCCAACGCCCTCGTCACCATCCTCTCCACCCTCCTGGCCACCGAACTCCACGCCCGCTTCTCCTTCGGCGCAGGCGGACACGCAACCTGGCGCCAGCACACACAGTCAGCCGGCTCCGCAGCCGCCGCCTTCGCCCTCACCTGCACCGCCACACTCGCCCTGCACCAACTGGTCGCCACCCCCGACGCGATGCTCCAGCAGACCGTCTACCTCGCAGCCTCCGCACTCGCCGGCGTCGCCCGCTTCGCAGTCCTGCGCCTGGTCGTCTTCGCCCGCAGCCACACACAGACCCCAACCACCAGCCCCACCAGCCATCGAACCCACACAGGGCCGACCGACACCCTCGCCACCGTGCCAACCGGCCCGGCAACGCTCTGCCAGGCCGCCTGACCCCACAGCTCGGCGACAGCCCCCGGACTGAGGTGATCCGGTCGCGGTGAACTCATCGGGCAGGCCCCCTCGAAAGCGGATCCCCGATTCGACGCTGCTCGAATTCATGGTCCTAGCCCGGCGATGTGGTCACGCTGAGGCAGGTCTGGGTCGGCCGAAAGCGAGAGAGGGCCGACGCGAGGTGTCTCGGGGATCAGGGGAACCGGTATGCGGCGAGTGTCAGTCCTGGCTACGACGTTGGCCGTCGTGACCGCCTTGGCGGCCGGATGCGGCAACGCACAGACGCCGCAGGGCGCGTCGGCTTCCACCTCGCCGAGCACCTCCCGGGCACTTACCGATGCGGAGGCGCTCCGTATCGCCGACGCCCAGCAGGTACTGGTCCGAAAGTGCATGGAACGCGATGGCTTCACCTATTGGGAAGCGGAGCGCCCAAGCCTGGAGGAAAGTCGCACTCTGGGCTACGTATTGGACGATGTCGACTGGGCGCGCCGTCACGCCTACGGGAGCCGAATCTCCGCGCAGGAAGACCGCCGACGGCGCACCGACCCCAACATCGCCTACCACAAGAGCCTGTCCGCAGAGAAACGCACGGCGTATGACGAGGCATTGGACGGAGGGCTCCAAGCACCTGTCATCTCCGCCACGCTTCCCGGCGGCGGTGTCGTCCAGAAACGGGAAGGAGGCTGTGTAGCGGAATCCGAGAGGCGGCTGTACGGAGACGTGCGGGCCTGGTTCCGCGCAGAAAAGACCGCTGGCAGCCTGCAGCCGCTCTACGTCCCCAAAGTGATGGCCGACGAGAAGTTCAACGCGGCACTGAAGGCCTGGTCGCAATGCATGAACCACGCCGGTCACCCCTACCCGGACCCTCAGGCGGCCCGCCAGGCCGCCGCCCAGCGATCAGTTCGGCTCGGCGTCGACAGAGCGTTCCCCGGTGAGCGTGATCTTGCCGTAGCCGATGCCACCTGCGCCCGGAAGACCTCACTGAAAGCCATCGGCGAGGCACGCGAAGCCCACTACGTCAGCGAACTGCCCAAGCGGTACGAAAAAGCGCTGGAAACCTGGCACGAGTTCCAACATCACGCCCTGGAGTGCGCCCGCCTCCTCGTCGACGCACGCACCTGACATCACAGAATTCCCCAACCGTTACGGCCGAGAACGTTCGCCGAAGCGGCAGCAGCGACACCAAGGAGTCAACCATGCGCACATTAGGCACGTTCGTCGTTGCCCTCAGCCTGTCCGTATTCGGGCTTTCCGTCACCGGCACCGCGGCGCAAGCCACCACCGAAGGGGACATCTGCAACGCCAAATGGCCGGGCCGCAACGGCTCCATGCATGCCTGGGATGGGACCGACTGCAGCGGCGACTACCTCGGCGGAACAACCGGAAACGACCTCAACTGGGGAGACGGAATAGGCGGATTCACCAACGCCAACAACCGAGCCTCCTCCGTCATGAACGCAGGATTCTTCGGAGGGAGGGACATGGTCGCCTTCTACTTCCTCCCCGGCGGCACAGGATCGTACGCCTGCCTTGCACCAGGAGAGCTCTATGCCGACTACCTCGGCGACAACACCTTCACCAATGGCGCCAACATGAACAACAACATCATGGCGCACAAATGGGTCACTTCCGCCGACTGCGCCGCGGGCAGCTGGATCACCTGACCCATCACCGCCTCACCTGCTCCAGAGCATGCAGCGCGCTCGTGCTCTGACAGCTGTCTGGCATCACTGCCAAGACGACGGCGCCTGCCGGCAGGGCCGAAGAGCTACTTCAGCTCTTCGGCCCAGGCAAGCATGCGAAGCGCGAAAGCGCCGGGCAGCGGTATCAGTTCCCACCGATTCCGGGTCCCATCCCCATCTCTCCTTCGGCAACAGACACCTGCATCAAACGACGCTGAGTGTCCAAGGTACTCGGGTGCGAGGCACCAAGCCGCTCACGGCGCAGAGCGAGAACGGCTTCGAATTCGGAGCGTGCCGCCTGAAGTTCTCCTTGGTCCTGCATCACTCGAGCGAGATCATGTCGTGTGTCGAGCGTCCCAGGATAAGCATCGCCGCGTAATTCTCGTTCGACGCCAAGAATCGCTTCGAGTTCGGAGCGTGCCCCGGCCAGATCTCCCCGACTGTGCAGCACGCGAGCGAAGTTGTGCCGACTGGCCAGAGTGCTGGGATGCGCTTCGCCAAGCTGTTCTCTTCGCACGGCGAGGACTGCCTCGAACCCTGTGCCGGCCGCTCGCAAATCGCCTTGGTCGTGCAGTATCCGAGCAAGCTCGTGCCGAGCGGCCAAGGTCTCCTCGTGGGTGTCGCCGAGCTGACCCTGGCGAAGGGTGAGGATTGCCTCGAATTCCGAGCGGGCTTGGGGTAGTTCGCCTTGCTCACGCAGGACACGGGCAAGCTCGTGCCGAGTAGTCAAGGTCTCCTCGTGGGCGTCGCCGAGCTGGTCCCGGCGCAGAGCGAGAACGGCTTCGACCTCCCGCCGGGCTTGGGGTAGTTCGCCTTGCTCACGCAGCACACGGGCAAGCTCGAGCCGGGTGACCAGGGTGTCGTGGTGACTCTCGCCCAACTGTTCCCGGTACACCGCGAGGACCGCCTCGAACTCTGAGCGGGCCTGTGCGTGAAGGCCACGGGTCCGAAGATACTGGGCGGCCAGGCTGGCCGATGTGGCCGCTGCCAGGAGGATGCGGCCCGGCAACGGCTCAGAAACTGCACGGTGGAAGACGTCGAGAATGTGGGGTGTCAGCAGCCGCCAGTGCATCCAGAACTCGGGCTCGTGCGGCGTCCCGGTCTCAGCAGCGCCCGCCGCGGACTGCAACAAAGAGGCGGCTGTGACGAGAAGAGCAGGATTGCGACAGGTGTCTCGTACCAGCGGATGGAGCTGAAGAACCGGAAGGTCAGTGACGCCTGGACCGCGCAGATCAACAAGGCCGAACGCGGCCAAGCCGGTCAGATGGTCCCAAACCGCGGATCCACTCAAGGCGTTGAGACCGTCCGGTGCAGAGGCCAGACGCTCGGGAGTGAGCAGGAGGGAATAGGGAAGTTCGGCATCGGCGAAAGCAGTGATCAGTTCGAGCAAAGACCGAGCATGGGTCTGGCCGCGCTCTTCCAGCAGTCCGACGGACAGGGACAGCGTGCGTGCCAGGACGTGATCGGAGTCCAGCCGTTCCACTTCGTGCTCCCAAACTCGTCGGTAGTCGACGTAGGTAGAGGGCGTCCCGCACGGACGGAAGGCGCCTGGCGTCTGGTGCACGGATGTGAGGTAGGTGCCGGCGAGCCGCAACGTCAGAGGCAGACCGCCCAACCGTCCGGCGAGTTCCCGCGCCTCACCGTGGGTTCCGGCAGAGCTGTGGGCATGGTCCTGCAGGATATGGGCCGCATCATCTAGATGATCGCCGGTCAATGGATGGATGGGGTACAGCCTCGACACCGGTCCCCACACCGCGACCGTACTGTCGCGACTGGTTACCAGGACCGCACCATTGCCTCGGCCGGAGACCAACGGGCGAACCCAGCCGGTTCCGGCGCTGAGATGACCGGGGCCATTGAGAAGGGCTACATCGTCTGCGCTGTCGACCACCAGCAGCCACCGCTCCCGCAAGCACTCCAGGTATGCCCACACCACATCGGCGGTATCACCGTTGCGCAGTTCTTCCTCGGAGGCGCCTGCCTGACGGGCAACGGCACGCATCCCTGCTTCGAGACTCGCGCCCCGCTGACCGTCCACCCACCACACGCGCCACCCGGCGCGCACCCACGACGCGGCCACTTCGACTGCCAGGGCAGTCTTGCCGCAGCCTCCCATGCCGCACAGCACCGAAATCCGGTACCCGCCGGGGCGAGCCAGAGAAGCTTGCAGACGTTGCAACACGTCCCCTCGGCCACGTATCGGGTGCTGCGGGTCACGCAACCCCAGAGGAGGCGCCACTGTCACGGGATCTGGAATATCAACCGGACGGCTCCCCACGTAGATCGAACCAGCTCGCAGACTGTAGGCAGACAGCCCGCCACCGACAGCCGACACGAGCAGCGACGACGATTCCGCCGGGTCGTTCAAGAGCGGGCTGGACCCGGCTGAGGAGGGTTTCCCAAACTGATATCACCCTTCACATTGGCCACACCTGCAGCGAACGAACCACCCTCGGCTACCAAACGGACCGCACCGCCGACCGCAAGCCCGTAAGCGCCCGCCGCAGGAACTACTGAAGCCGAACTCAGCGCCGCCCACGCTTCGACCGCAGCCTGTAAATCGGCGGCGAAAGCAGCGTCTTCCCTAGCCGCCTCGGCCAGAACCTGCTCGACACGGGTACGAGTCAGCGCGCTCGGCTCCTCTTGTCCCGCCTCAGCCTCCGCCTGCAGACGGATCAGCTCAGCGTCCGACCCGAGTCTGCGAACGACCACCTCGTGCACTCGGTCCATCGCCGAGTCCAGGACGAAGTCCACCTCGCCATCGGCCCGCCCCCCGACCCGGCGCACCTTGTTGACCGCCCAGGCAAACACACACGCCACCGCGACTTCGATACCGGTCACAGTCCCCCCACGCCAGACATTGCGTAGCGCACTTACGTCGGGCCTTCCCAACAGGTCGCAGTGCCAACCACGGGTAGGCAGGCTCCTCGTATGCCTTGCGCGATACGACGCATCAAGAGGCCTCAACCGCATGATGCCGAGCAGACCGTCCGAGGCGCGGCGCGCGACATCCAAGCATGACAAGCATGGCCATTACGGGCACCAGGACTGGCAGATCCACGACAGTATGGCGGTCGTGAACTCAGTACAGGCGGGCGTCGGGAATCCCGGGCTGGGACGCGCGTCCTCGACCGTCCGGATCGCCGACACCGGCAGCTAGACGGTCGAGGACACCATCACGTGATGACGGGATTCCCCACCGGGCGACAGGCGAGCTCAGCCGCAGGCGAACTTGGTGATCGAGCTGAACCGGTTGTCCCACTCGGGAAAGCGCGACGGCAGGTTGGTCTGTGTACCGCCGAAGACCGTCCAGCAGCCGCCGGTGTAGTTGTACCCGTCGTGCAGGGCGAAGGCTTCGCTGTTGCGGTTCCAGTACGACGACGTCCGGTTGTCCATCGACTGACCCCGCAGGTCGGGGGAGCCCGACGCGAACCACGCGATCGTGCCGGTCCCGTCGACCCCGTCGAAGATGCAGAAATACCCGTTGGGACAGCGGCTCCAGCCGGCCGCAGGCGCCGCCTCCGCCGACTGGACCGAGGTCGTGGCCAGTGCCAGAACGAGGGCAGCGGTAGAACCCAGCGCCGCGAGTGTCTTACGCATACGTTTCCTCCGATGATCGGTTCCGCCTGTCCGAAGGGACAGTCCTCATGACGGCGGGCAACCCACCCCGCCGTAGTACGTCGCCCCATCCCTCCAGCAGGTCAGACGTAGCAGGCAGAGACATATCCGGGAACGCGCGTGCGCAGGTCCAGGACGAGTTGCCAAGCCGCGGTGCTGGTGCCGTCAGGGCAGTCGACCCTGGGGCCGGGGTCCGTCTGGTACCAGTGCGCGCAGTCCCCGCGATTCGCCTGGCCGACGATCCGCCCGCCCGGCGTGGCCCGAATGTTGATTCCCGTGCCGCGGAAGTCCGTATAGGCCCCTCCGATCTGACAGGACTGAACGGCAGCATCTGTAGACGGAGCCGGTGCTTCCGCTGCCGCCTGGGCCGGCGCAGCAACCGCGACGACGGACAAAGAACAGGCCACGATAGTCGTACGAAGCAATCTGCCGGTATGCATGAATTCCCCTGTCGAACGCCGAATCACGGTTCCTTCTCCAGGGCCGCACGGTGTATCGATCACCGCGACGGCCACCGCACCGAGCCTGGAACCTCGACGAAGCAACCGCCAATGCATTCGAAGCAAATCGAAATGTCACCGGCGCCCACCACGACAGAGCAGAATCAAGAAGGCGACGCAGGAGACGCCGACAGAGCGCGTAACCCGCCGCCGGCCCTCCCCCGACACAGGCGCCACCGCGACCGATCCGGCGCAAACGGGCCCGTCACGCCCCGTCGAGAACCCGCAGCCCAAGCGGCGTGACAGCGTGAACCACGTACTTCCCGCAACGACGGCTACTGACCAGACCCCCATCACGCAACGCACTCATCTGGTAAGTGAGACTCGACTGCGCGATACCCACGACACGAGCAATGTCCGTCGACGTCCGTCCCCCACAACTGTCACGACCGGCAAGAGCCTGAAGAATGGCGGCACGCGTCCGGCCGAGCAACCGCGAGGCACCCCTCCCACCGTCCCGAGCCAAATGCCAGGCCGGCTTGGCCACCGGATACACCAAAGTCGGCGTCAGATCCGGATCCGCCAGCGCCGTCGGCCGACGCCAGCAGAAGAAAGAGGGCACAAGAAGCAGCCCGCGGCCCCCCAGAAACACGTCACGGCTCACCGGATAATCCACCTCAAGGACCGGATCCCGCCATCGCGCATAGGGCGCCAAACTCTCCAGAAGCCCCCGCACACCACCACCGAGCAGAGACTCCGAGCGCAGACCGACATCGACCCCCACCTGACCACGCACGCGCGACAGATGAGGCCTCAGCAACGTATCGAAGTACGTGCGAAGCGCCCGAACGACTCTCACCAAATCGACAGAGTCCACCCGCGGACCCCCAACAGGCCCACGCAACCTGGCCTGCGCAGCGTTCAGACGTCCCACCTGGTCAGCCACCACACGCGCCGGTGTCGCCCCGATCGCATCCAACCCCGCCGCAAAATCCCCGGACACGTCGGGAGTGAGAAGGTCGGGAATGTAACCGTGGCTAGGCACGAGACCGCGCAACGGCGACAACGCCACACGCAGCCTCTCGTCACGGCGGATCCTGTCACGCGTCGCATCGCGCCACACCCCGAACTCCGCCCGCCCATCACCCGTCTTTAATCGACAGATGCTGCAGACGATCTCCCACAGAGGATCCGGGCCACGAGACACCCGAACCCTCCTCAAGTCATCCTCAGTGAAATGCAGACGAAGCATGCCGCCCTCCCCAATTCCGTCACGACCGACAGGGGGGAGGCGCTCACCGCCGCACGGCAGAGGCCACCGCGCTCAACAGCGCGGCAGAACAGACCCCTTGATCCATTCTTGTCCAGCCCCGGGCATCAGAGCGGCCGAGAACCGAAGGGAACACTCAGCGATTCGATAACCTGCACTCTATGGTCGCCCGGGGGACGCGTCACCGAAACGCCCGAGAGCCGAGCCTTCACCAGTTACGCCTCTTCCTCGTACTGGCGGAAGAACTCCACTTCGGACGGGCAGCCGCTCGCATGTTCATCTCCCAACCGGCGCTCAGCCAACAGATGCGCGCACTGGAGCAGCGCCTCGACATCTCCCTGCTGGAACGCCGCAGCGGCACCCTGACCCTCACCCCGGCGGGCCACGCACTGGCCGAGCAAGCCAAAGAAGTACTCCGCGCCATGGCACAACTGCTTCAGGTCTCCCACACACACGCCGGCACCGTACGAGGCCGACTACGCATCGGTTCCCTCGGCGCGGAAGCAGCCATGCCACACGCAAGAACCGTCCTCGACCGCCTGCACAACCGCCACCCCCACCTCGAGGTCGAAGTCCTCAACCTGAACTTCGTCGAGCAGTTCGACGCCCTCGCAGACGGCACCGTCGACGCCGCCTTCCTGCGCGCACCACTGCCCTCCAGCTTCCAAAGCATCCAACTCGCCACAGAGCCACGCGTGATCTGCCTCCCGGCAGACGACCCGCTCGCCAACGAAACACAACTCACCCTGGCCCAGATCGCGGACCGCGCCGTGGTGAACATGCCCCCCGAAGTGCCACGACAGTGGTGGGACCACCTCACCATCAACCCACGCCCCGACGGAACCAGCGTGCGCTACGGTCCCGTAGTCCGCGACACCGAAGCCATGGTGCTCGCGGTCTTACAGAAACGAGCCATCACGTTCTTACCGGCGGCCGCCCGCCGCCTCTACCCGCGCCCCGGACTCACCTACGTGGATTCCCCCGAGCTCGGCAACTCCGTCTCCTGCCTCGCATGGCTCCCGGCCAACCGCGACACACCCGCCGTACACGCCCTGCGCGCCGCAGCACACCCCGACAACCCATCAGCCGCGGGCGAACCACGACCCGACAAAACCGGCACAGGGGAGTAACCGCCTTGCCCCGCCTTGCCCACCGAAGAGACCGCCCTGATGACAGGATGGCCCTCCCAACGATCCAGAGGGTCATGAACGTGCCCACACCAGCCGACCACCTACAACTGGCACACACCGAACACGACAGCTCCACCCTGCACCAACTCGCGCGCTGCCCCTATCCCTTCGTCTGGCACGCTCTGGCTTCCAACCCATACACGGAGTCCCGCACTCTGCTGGAACTCAGCACGGCCCAAGACAGCAGCTGGAACGACAACAGACTCCTTCACCTGTTGGCGGAACATCCCCGCACGGACCGCACAGTGCTGCTGGCAGTCCGAGACGCCACGGCAGCGAAACTCGCAGAGGGAGAACGACCCTACGCGGCAGTACTCGCACTGGCAGCACGGACAGAACTCACGGCCACGGAGGTACGACAACTCGGCACTCTCCGCGGCGCATCCGCCCGCCTACGCCGCCAACTCGAACTACGCCTCGAAGTCCGTACCGCCTGAGTAATTCGCTGGACGCAATCCCTCGAAATCGGCGACGAACCACCGCACACTCCAGACGTTCCCGATGACTGCCGCCGGCGCAGACTCTCAGACACCAAGACTCTATCTCCTCTACTCACCCGCACAGAAACTCTCGCACGGCATAAGCCAATACTGATGGAAGAATTGAGTCGAGAATGACCTTCTTGCGTTGCAAGTTCAGTTAGAATAGGGGAAGTTCGCCGAGCAGTCAGGAGTGAGGGCAGGATGCCGGAAAAGAACATTGATTTCGGTAAATTCGGCGCTCGTGGCATCAAGGGCTACGAAGCCGTCGCCCGGCAACTCGACAAGCTCGCCGGCTACATCGCCACCCCCATCACAGCAAAACGAGGTCTGCTGGCCCGCCTGCACTACCTGACCCGTACCGACCACGCCCGCGCAGCTGCACGTGAAGCCGGCCTCACGGTCACCGACCGCACCCTCAAAGCCTGGCTCGACGGGAAGCGCACCCCGTCCAAGAAGAACCTGGAACGCATCGAGACCGCCTACAGGACAGTGCGCCGGCAGAACGTCGCCCGCTATCTCCTGGGCCGCCTCAACCGCGAGGGCCGCGGCACACGAGTCGAGCTGCACCCCCTGAACCAGTCCCAGGTCGACCGGCCGCGTCAACGGATCGTGGAATACCGAAGCCTGAACATCCGTCACTGGGATGCCGTGGTACGAGCCTGGGCCGACGGAGACGACGAAGCCCTGGACGAAGCCTGGATCGACCAGATCGTGGACCTCGGCTCGCAATGGGGACAGTACGAGTACGTGACCAACGTCGGCTTCGCGGCGTGAGCGTACGGCTGGCCGGGGGAGTGGGCGAAGCGCGCACCGTGAGGTCGGCTCACACGGTCGGCGGATCAAGCTGTCGACCGGCTGAGAACGCCGGCGGTTGGGGCTGTCCAGGGCGTGGCTCGCCGGGGGAGCTATAAGCCTTCCGCTGCACGCCAGTCGGGCAGGGCATCCTTCCAAGGTGATCTGGTGGCAGGCCGACGCGCGGGTCGTCCACCCATGCTCTCCATACTCGCGGCAGCCGAACCGGCATTGCGACGTCGGCTGCTCCAGCAGGTTGCCGAGTTCCGCTTCGAGCCCTGTGATGGCGTGCTGGGCCCCGGCCTCGCCCCACCTCCCAACCGTGTTTCCGGCCATCGCGACGCGTACGCCACCGAATGTCCCGGTACGGCTCTGTACAACCAGCCGCCGACCCTGCGTACGTGGGCCGCCGGACCCGTCGCCGCCCTCACGGTCACGTCGGTCACCGGCGCCAGCCTGTCGGGTGGCACCTATCTGACTAAGGGCGCCGTCACGATCAACTGGGCTGCGACCACTCCCGCTTCACTCATCACGAAGTGCGAGGTCCTCGTCGGCAAGGGCCCTACCAGTTGGTCAGGTCGACGAGGAGGTCGCAGTGCGGGTCGTCTGGCGCCGGCTGTCGGTACTGCTCTTCCTCGACGAGGGAGGCCAGGGAGGCGATGAGTGCGGTGGCGGGCGTCTCGGTGAGGCGGATGTCGGCGCCGATGATGCCGGGACGGTCGGTGCGCTGCACGTACAGGCGCAGCAGTCCGCCGCCGTGCATCAGGAAGCCGATCAAGAACGGGTCCTCGTCGTCACCGGGTCCCGACAATGCCTGCACGGCGGTGAGCGCCCGCCCCTGCTCGGGCTCCGGCTCCGGGGCGATCTCCTCCGGGCGCAGCCGGATGAGTGTCATCCCCATGACCTCCTCCACATCGCTGCTGCTGTAGAGCTGGGGCCCGGTCAGGACCGCTCTCAGGAGGCCAGGAACGTAGTAGGGGGTCACGGTGTCGTTGGGGATCTCGTAGAGGAAGTCCCGGGCGTGCTCGTCGTCCCCGGCACGGATCGCGACGCGTACGGCGCCGGGTGCGGGCAGGACACCGCGCAGGCGGCAGTACTCGACAATCGGAGCGTTCAGGAAGTACAGCAGGCGCCGGGTGATGTCCGCCTGCTGCTCGCGGTCTTCAGGATCGGTCACGGATGCATCCATGCGGGGCACTTGTTGTTTCTCTGGTTGTGGCAGAACGCGTTGATGACGCCGATTTTCTGTCCCCTGCCTGCGTCGTACAGCCCGTCTTTCGTCTTCCGGGTGTACTGAACGATGACGGTGAACTTGACCTGCCGTGGCCGTGGGCCAGTTTCGAAGGCGACACCGTCGTACTCCAGGCGGCCGTGGTGGTCGTTGCGGTCGACGTTGCCGTGGATGGCTGCGGCCAGCGTAGAGCACTTGTGGATGTTGTGGCGGGTGGTGAAGTGGTTCCAGCCGAAGCCGGATGTGCCGAAGCGGGTGACGATGTGACGGCCGTCAGGGTCGGTCGCGTTGCAGTGCACCCGCTTGTCCCAGGGGTGCGGTACGACCGGGCCGGGCCTGGCCAGTGCGGACGATGTGAGACCTGACAGCAGCGTCGCGGTGGTCAGGGCAGTGGCTGTTAACGCCGTGATCTTCTTCATGGCGCTGATCACATCATGGTGCTAGAGGTGTCAAAAGGGACCCTTCAGCCGAACTGTAGTTCTATATTGGCCAGTTCATGGACGCTACGAAGTCACTAGCTGGTCCAGGGCAGGCGAATGGCTTCAATCTCGAGGTCCCTGAGTAGTGCTTCAACGAGGGAGTGGGGGCCGCAGACCTTCGTGCCCCACAGGTCGTAGTCGGTGCAGATGACCCAGGAGCGGTCGGTGACCCACAGGTTGGACGGGGTTTGCAGGATGTCCGGGTTGTCGAAGAGGGACCGGGCGTCGCCCAGGCGCCCGGAGCGGACGTGGCCCTTCTCGAAGTCACCGGTGATGAGAGGGCTGTAGTACGCCAGACAGGCGGTGTCTGCTCCGTCGAGGCTATGGGCGGTAAGGAACCGGATCAGCTGGTCCCATGTCGGTCTGTCGAGACTGCCCTCGGCCGGCCATTCGATGGTGCCGGGCCCGATGTCCGCCGTATTCGTGGAGGGGAAGCAGTGGAAGCAGGGGTACAGCCCCTGTGGAACGATCGGATCGCCGATGCGGTCGGCCAGGTCAGCCCAGCGCAGCCGCTCCCATCCAAGGCCGGGGTGCTCGTCCCTGCTCTGGCTGTCGTTGACCGAATTGCTCGCGGACGACCCTCGCTCGTACATGGCGCCGAGCACCCAGGCGGCGTCGGGCCGCCCGGGTGCCTCGTAGCCGGTGAGGCCGTCGTCCCGAGTGAGCTCCGTGAGCCAGTCGGTCTCGGAGGCGGGCGCGAGGGGCCACTGGGCGAGGATGTCATCGGGCATCCGGTCAGGCTACGGGCCCGGGCCGCGGCGGAGTCTCTGCGGGCACAGCGCTAGAGGGACCGTCGGCTCCTGAGCGCTTCACGTCCCAGGTCGTAGGCCATCGCGGAGACGTTCAGCACGACCAAGGGCCAGACCTGGCCCGGAGTGTGGGGAAGATGCCCGCCCGCAATGGCCGTGGCAAGGGCCCCGCTACCGACGACGGCTGTCGCGCCTACGGCGCTGGGGCGGCGTGGCGTTGCCAGCTCCAGAAGGAGACGGCTTCGGCCTTCGAGTGCGGCAGAGGGTACAGAAGGGGCGCTCGCTCGCTGCTTCTTGCGGGGCGGTTGGACAGTAGACACGGCTCTCCCTGTGATCTGGCATGTGCACGCTCGGTGACGATGCGGCCAGGATCGCTAGCCGCCCTCCGAGCATCGCCCCCGCCGCTGTTGCGCAGGAGGCGGCAACAGCCGCCGTTCGAAACGGCGACGGTCAGTGTTGCCAATTGCGCCGGAGACAGCTGCCGGCGAGGCGCCAATCGCTAGATTCTGAGGGTCGTTGTCCCTAATAGCGATGCGCTGAGGAGATCATGACCACATCAGGCGGCAGTCTGGCGCCCTTGCCTGAGGATCTCCCGCTGGAGAAGAGACTGTTCGCAGATTCCCTGCGCACCGTTTTTCAAGGGCTCGACATCGGCGTGCGCCGATACGCCAGTCGCTACAACCATCACCCGAGCACTGTCAGCCGCTACCTCAGGGGGATCCGTGTTCCTGAATGGAGCTTTGTCTCCACCCTGTTGAGCGCCGCCTCAGAGAAGACGGGGCAGCCGATCACTGACTCAGTCGAAAGGGAGCTGCGAAAGCAGCACAAGGACGCGCAGCAAGCGCACAAGCCTGCCGACGAGTTGCAAAAGATCGAGGAGCAGCTGGCAGCCACGGATACGCTGGCCCGCCGGCTACAGGTACGGGAAAACGCTCTGGCCGCGCAGCTTTTGGACCGTCAGCAAGAGCTGGAGGAGCTACGCGCACAGAACATGACCACCGAGGTGGAACTGACGGAGCTTCAGCAGGAACACGCCGGCGCGATCGTCCGCTGGGAGGATCTGCACGACCGGATGTACGGGCACTGCGCCGCCCTGGAGGAGGTAGTAGCGCGACTGCGTGCCGCTCTCGCGGACGTGCAGCAGCAACGGCGCGTGGCCGAGGAACGCTGCGTCCAACTTGAGCAGCGTCTTGTCGCGGCAGAGGAGCTGCTGGCGCAGGGCATCTCCGGAGCATCCCTCATGGATGTACTGGACGCTACCGACCGCTCGGCGTCCGTCCCCGAGCTGCTCCAGCTCGTTGGCGGGCTGGTAACCAACACCCGCCCCGCCACGGCAGGAGACCTTGTCACCTCGGTCCTGCGCTGCCGGCCGGTGGACGATGTCCAGGATCTGCTGGCGGGGCTGTACCGGGCAGGACTGGGCAAGTACGCAGACGCCGCACTGCCCGCCATGGTCGCCATCCGCAGTGCGCACGAGATCGCCGTCCTTGTCAGTGAACTGCTCCAGTCCGGGCTCCAGGACCCCGTAGTCCCCGTACTTCGGGCGTCGGTCGAACTGCACACTCCGCAAGACCTAGTGGGCCTGGCATCCACGCTGCACCGGTCGGGACTTGAGGAAGCAGTCCTGGTCGTACTGAGCGCAGCGGCCGCGAGCAGACCGGTTGACGACGTTGTGGCCATGTATGAGGCCCTGACCGAGAGCCCCCTCCAGCACCACATGCTGGAGTCCGCTGCCGAGGTGACGAGGGAACGCCTCTGCAACGACCTCGTGTTGCTGATCCTGGCGTGCCATGAAGCGAACCTGACTGCACTCGCACAGGCGTTTCAGTCAGCCGTAGCCCTCCAGCGGTCCGCCTCTGACGTCGCCGAGCTCATGGGGGCTCTGCACCGCGGTGGACGCACCGATGACTTCAACGCCGTCTTCCGGGCGACCCAGCAGCGCAGCCCGGACCATTTGGCCACGCTTGTCTCCGCCCTGCAATCGGCTGACCTGCACGTTGCTGCCTCGAACGTCTTCCCCCAGGTACTCAGGAGCCGACCCGTTCCGCAGGCCGCGAAGATCATTGCTGACTTTCATCTGGCCGGCCGCTACCAGCAGGCGGCAGACACCCTCACGATCGGACTGTGCTCCCTGCCCCCGCACGAGTCCGCCCACCTGATCAGATGCCTCGACTCGCTTCCCGTCGGAGTGAACGGCTCGTTGAAACTCGTGGCGGAGGCCGCCGGCCAGTGCAGCGCCGCGGACGGAGCTGAGATGGTGGACACCCTGTTCGACTGCGGACTGCACGATCACGCCGTAGCCGTCTGGTGGAACACCATCACGTCACGGCCCACAGGCCACGCCGGGGCGGTACTGCGCGGTCTGAGGGCACGAGGATCCCGCCACGTCCTGCCGGAAGGGATCTGCACCGACGAGAGCCAGCATCGTGGTGCACCCGAGATCGCAGCCCTGTGCCGAGCTCTGTACGAGGCGCACCTTGACGATCACCTTGACCAAGTGATCACGGAACGTTTCTTGGACAGGCCAGCTCCCGAGGCCGTCCTGCTCCTGAGGAACATCATGCAACCTCGCCCGCCCCGGCAGGATGAGCTGTCCGGTGGAAGCGTTCCCGAACTCGTCAGCACCAGGCGCCTCGCCGATCGTCTGCTCACGACCCTTGCCCGGCGACGGCCCCCGAGCGTGCTCTTGGAGCACTACCAGGCGCTGGTTGCCTACGGCCTTCATGACAGTGCTCGCCGCTTGGAGTCTCTCGCGTCGACCGACCCCCTGGGCGAATTCGCGGTCACCCTCGTCGCCTGGCGGACGAAGGGCAAGCCGGTGCGGATGCATTCCCTGCGATGGGCATACTGGAGCACACGGCAGACGATCCGTCATCGATTCGGGCGCCAGTCGTCGTTCGCGCCCACGGCGCTTTTCCCGGCTCACTGGGCAATGAGCGAGCACTCCCTCAGAACCGAGACTGACGATCCGGCGTGGGCGGGCGTTGATGATTTTCTTGCCGACACAGGCAAGCCGTCCATTCCGGAATCCGGCCTTACGCCCCACCGCGTCGGCTGGTGATGGCGCCGGCTTCGCGTCATGCCCGACGGAACCTTCCCTTTCGCCTTGTCGACCTCGCTGCGTCCGGCAGCCGAAGGGCATGACCCACATCAACGGCGGTCACCAGTACCCTCCACCCCTCCCGAACCTACGAAGTTATGGCTGAACCGATTACTCGGCCACTGATTCCCAGACGCCGCTGCGTTATAGCGTCTTCGAATCATCGACCTGCCCTGCAGGGGTCTGCGGACCTTGTGGCCGTGCATTTCTGAGAACCAGCCAGTGCGCTGCAAGAGGGCAACTGATCTATTTTGCAGGCGATTTGAGGCATTCACTGTGACCAGGGTGATGGTGGGTCGTTGCGTGTCTTGTGAGTCCACGACGCCC